>JAQVZR010000086.1 GCA_028708105.1 Desulfoplanes sp.
CGGCGAGGCGGCTTTTGCCTTGATGAGGTTGTATGACATAGATAAAGACCTGCGCTGGCTTAATATGGTGGAATCGGCCTTTGAATATTTTATCGACAATGAGTTTTGGCGCCAAAAGGATCACTGGCTCAGCTATTGCTCCAATGAGCTCTTTAAACACAAACCGGAGAAAAAATACATAGAATTCAACCTGAAAAATGCCAGTGGTATTTTGGACTTTTGCTTGACCAGGGAAACCACCTATCCAACCTTGCTGGAATTATTGATGGCTACCTACAGTATGATAGAGAAAATGAAAAGGGACCAGTACTGTCTGGAGCTTTTGGACTCTTTTGATCAGAAGAAATTGATGGCTGCAATCGAACATCGCGTGGAGCATCAATTGAATGGGTTGTATTTCCCGGAAGTGGCCATGTATTATAAAGCGCCTCAGAATATTCTGTGGGCATTCTACATTCGCCATCACTCCTTCCGGTCCCGAATCGATGATATTGAGCACAACATTTCCGGATACTGCAGTTATTTAAATCAGATCGTGATGAAGGGAAGCTAGCACAGGAGCAGCCACTGCCGCAGGGACCGGCTCAAAGGGGCCAGGTCCCCTGATCCCGCTATTCCTCACGTTTAAAGGTATACGGTTATAGGAGAGAGCAACATGCAAAAAGGTTGGTCGAAAAACGGGCTGACCGATATTATCGGAGGAAAATGGATCGTTGAGCCAGCAGATGACTGGCGTCAATTTACTTTCAAGCGTATATTCCAGCCCAAGCTTTCCAACATTATCGCCTAAGGCCAGGTTGCTATCCTTATTCAGTTCTTCCTCATTGGCCTGGGCAACATACCCAAGAATATGTGACATCAAGGGCCCCTGAGGATACGAACGCCGGGGACGGACCAAAATCTTCAAACCAGGCCAATCAAGGGCATGCGATTCAATAATCGCAACCTGAGCAAAGGAAATATTTGGCACCAGAATCTGATTCGCAAAAGGCTTAACCCTCTTTTTTCCCCGGACATAATCCTTGCGAAGTTGCTCCAGAGGGATCTGTACCCAGGCTGCAACCTGGGCCAGAGTCTTCTCAACATCGGGACAATCTTCCCGGACAAGGCTCAGGGCATAGGAGGGCTTGTTTTCTGCCAGCAGCACATTGTTAGTATCCCGCAAAAGTCCCCGAGGGGCATACAGGGCATTGCGGCGGATACGATTATCCCGTGACTTGCGATCAAAATAATCGCCCCGATAAATCTGCAGATACCACAGACGCAACCCAAAAAAGCAAAAAAGAAATACTACCAGAATAGATAACAAAACAGGATTCCCAGGGAGCCCCTGAAAGGTCTCATTATCAATCTGCGACACGTGGCACCATCCGTATAAACAGTGGATACACAAAGGCCCACGTCAATACATACGCAAAAAGTTGCAAAAAAAGTACAGGGAAAGGATTCCAGGTTACAACAAGTCCCTGTAACGACCCCAGCCCCACAAAAATGACTTCATGCCAGGCAACCAGGAAAACGGACAGAAACAGCACAAAAAGAGGATTCTCAGGTTCCAGGAGCCATTTACTCCAAAAAAAGAAACAAAAAAGGCCAACTTCAAAAAGAAGCATGGCCCCGAAGACAAGGGCTCCTGTCCCTTCTTGGAGAATCCCCCAGGCAATTCCCAACCACAAAGCTTTGCGCCACTGCCCCGCCTGAAGACAAAGGATCACCCCGGGGCTGAAAAAATCAATGCCAGCAATCCATTCCTGAGCCCAAACAGCACAGAGCGTGTAGCCAGTCCACCACAACCACGAACCCACCTTAACGCCCCCCTTCTTCAGTGCGAACCAACTCCGGGGGAAGAGCATTGACTGAAACAGCTTCTCGGGTGCTGTTATAAGGAAGAAGAATCAACAATTCCTCCAATGTGTTGGGAACAACAAGGGGATCGGCCCGAATATCCTGAAAAAGAGAAAGGGCTGAACGTTGAACGGATGTAACCCTGGCCACTGGTAATCCCTTGGGGAACATCCCGCCCAGACCCGAAGTGATCAACAGTTCTCCTTCTGGAAGCACATCATTCAGGGGGACATAGTTGACCTGCAATGGGTTCCTCGGTCCCTGGCCGACAACAATGGCCGGGATCCTGCTTTGAGCGCCCATCACCGGGACATGGCTGTTGGGATCAATGAGCAAAAGAACGGTTGAAAAATGAAGGCCTGGACGATGTATCCACCCTACAACACCCAAAGGGGAAACAACCGAACTATCCCGTACCACACCGGATGCAGTGCCCTTATCAACAAGAATCGTCTCCAAGACGGCATTGGGCCCCAGACGGTGTCCCACAACCCGGGCTCCCACTTTTTTCCAGTGCACGGGAGGAGAAAAATCTAAAAGCCCCAGCAAACGATCAGCCTGTGCCGCCTTCTGTTGCAACGAAGCCATCTGAAGCCGAAAATCATCCACTTGGACAAGCAGAGCATCGTTTTCCTGTCGCACCCCCACCAGATCAACATACCGGGTCCAAAAATCCGTCACATGATGCTGCGCCCACTTCCCAGGGGCCAATATACCGCCCACAAACTCCAGACCAGAGACCACAACAATCCTATCCAGCACACCCGTTTTCCAGTTCCAGGTATACAGGGAGACATAGGCCACAAGAGCAAACAATACCACAAAGACTGCCCGCTGGGGGCGCATGCTCTGGGAGTTAATCGATGGTTACCTCTTTTAACACATCCATGTTGTCCAGAACCAGACCCGAACCCATGACCACTGTAGAAAGCGGATCGTCGACAACAATAATAGGCAAGGATGTTTCCTCTCTGAGCAATTGATCCAACCCTTTAAGTAATCCCCCTCCGCCGGTAAGCACAATGCCTCGATCAACAATATCAGCTGCAAGCTCTGGGGGGGTCTGTTCCAAGGCGATTCGCACACCTTGCACGATGCTGCCGACCTGCTCGGCGATAGCTTTGCGGATCTCTTCAGAAGTAATGGTGATATTTTGGGGAATACCAGAGACGAGATCCCGGCCCTTGACATCCATCTCCTCTTCTTCGCCTGTCGGATAGGCTGAGCCAATGGTTTTTTTTATGACTTCAGCCGTGCTTTCACCAATGAGCATATTATACTTACGTTTGACATGCTGCATGATGGCTTCATCCATCTTGTCGCCACCAACACGCACGGACCGGCTATACACAATGCCTGCCAGAGAAATCACAGCAACCTCTGTGGTTCCTCCGCCAATATCCACAACCATATTTGACGTTGGTTCGGTGATGGGGAGTCCTGCACCGATGGCTGCGGCCATGGGCTCTTCAATAAGGTACACTTCCCTGGCACCAGCACTTTGGGCCGATTCCTTGACCGCCCGTTTTTCGACCTGAGTGATACCCGTGGGAACACAGATAATAATCCGGGGACGAACCAGACGTCTGCTATTGTGCACTTTGGAAATAAAATGCCTGAGCATAATCTCGGTCACTTCAAAATCGGCGATCACCCCGTCTTTCATAGGTCTGATAGCAACAATATTCCCAGGGGTTCTGCCAAGCATACGTTTGGCTTCTGTACCCACAGCCAAAACCCTATTGTTCCCCCGGGCATCTCTTTTCACAGCCACGACCGAGGGTTCACGCAGCACAATACCCTTGCCCTTGACGTACACACAGGTATTAGCCGTACCCAAATCAATGGCCAAGTCACTGGAAAATCTTCCTATTATTGCATCAAAAATTCTGGACATAAAACCTCACTTCCCTGCATAATGCATTGTTCCGGAGCATATTCTCGCCAGAGGGCTGATCCCTACATCGGCCTCTCTTGTGGGAGCCGGGCCGCCGCACGGGTAAAGCATGTGCTTCCTAGCAAAAGAGAACAATCCAAGCAACACACGAACCCAATCCAAATTTCAATAAACCCAACCATCGCCACCCCGACGACACGGGAAAAAGCCACCATGTGTCACGGCAGCGGGGCGCATGACGTTTCACCAAGGTCAACCACTATGAACATCGAACAACGTTACTTCTGTCTTTCCACCTATTTTCACCAGAGATTCGGGCAGAGGGTCCAAAAAATTCCCCTTCATGCCGGCTTTTCCTGTCCCAACCGGGACGGTTCCCTGTCAACCAGCGGATGTGTTTTCTGCAACCCCATGGGTTCAGGTTCAGGAGAAAAAATGCAGCACATGTCCCTGAGGGACCAATATATGTGGTGGAGAGACACTTTTTACAAAAAATACAAGGTCCAACGTTTTCTAGCCTATCTGCAGTCCTTCACCAACACGTACGGTCCCCTCTCCAAACTCACTGCGGTTCTCGATCAACTCCGTGAACTTCCAGAAATACAGGGACTATGCATCGGGACCCGGCCTGACTGCGTCGACCGGGAAAAAATTTCGGCTCTGGCAGCATTTCCGGGTTCAGAATGCTGGCTTGAACTCGGTTTGCAATCCAGTAACGACCGCACCTTGAAAAAAATCAACCGAGGGCATGACGCGGCGTCTTTTGCCCGGGCAGCCACCATGGCCTCCGAAGAAGGACTGGCCGTCTGCGCCCATATTATCGCAGGGCTTCCGGGAGAAACACGTGAAGACTTTCTGCAAACCATCGCCTTTGTCAACGATCTGCCCGTTCAGGGAATAAAAATCCACAATCTGTACGTATGCAGGGGCACAACCCTGGGCACCTGGTGGGAACACGGCAACTATGTTCCTCTTCAACGGGCCGAATACATAGACTGGGTCATCCACGGGCTGGCCATCCTGCGTCCCGATATCGTCATCCACCGCATTAACGGAGATCCTCAGCCTGGCGAACTGCTGGCCCCGGCATGGGCTGGCAACAAGAGTCAGATCCTGCAGGCCATCCACAACGAATTATGCAGTCAGGATATCTGGCAAGGCCAACTCTCCGGTTACGCTGCCACCCAGCCCCCATGGTTCTCTCGGTCCTACCAGGGGGATATCCCCCCATGCCGATAATCCGACTGTTCCCGGGCCACGGTCCGGCTTACTTCCCGGGAAACGGAATATGTTTCGACATGACAGTCATTCTCTCTGCGGCACTGGGGGAAGGCGGTGCAAAAAAATAACGGAAAAAGGCATTGTCAGACATCCTGCCCGTGATACGGACCAGCACAAAAACAAAGAGCAGTGCAAACCCGACCCGTGCCACAAGGATGCCTGAAATATGCCCCCCAAGGGAAAGCATAAGCAGGGTATCCTCGATCACACTATGAGCCAGGCCCATCAGAGAAAGGGCAAAAAAGATATCCCGACGTCCCACCCTGCCTTGCTTGACTTCGTGCAGAATCAGCCCCCCTCCGTACCCCAGTCCCATGACCATGCCCACAATGGTCAAAGGAGCAGCTTCACTGCCGATGCCGAGAATCCTGAGAACAGGATTGAGCAAACACACCAGCATCTTGGTAATGCCCAGGCCGGAGAGCACCTTCATAAGCACCAACAGCCCCAGAATGATCACAAAGATCCAAAAAAGATTTTCACACTGTGCGATTCCCCAGGAAAGCAGATCATGATTCCCGGAGTGGGGTTTAAGCAGTAAAACGCTTTTTTCCTGCAGCCACCCTCCCCAACCATAGATCCGGTTCAAAAAAATCCCGATCACAAAGGCCGAGCCAATACGCAAAAGGGCCTGAAACCAGAGCTTTGGCCCTGACTTGCGCACTATTTCCAATTCAACGGGCAAGGAGTGGGCAACAAGGATCATGGTCGCAAGCACCGTAACCTGAGCCGCAGTCAAGGGGACGTCCCCTGCCAGGGAAAGGTAGACAACAATACCACTGTAAATATTATTGACCATGGCTGTGGCCCAGACAAGCCCCATGCTCCCGGGGAGTCCCACACATTCCATGACAGGAGAAAGCGGCCAGGCCAACCAGGTGATGGCTCCCACTTCCTGCAACACTTTTACGACAATGATAATAGGGATCATAATTTTAAACAGATCCCAGGTAACAGCGGCTGCTTCTCGAAGCGTTGTATATATAATTGAATAAAATATCATAACGTGCACACCAATGTACATACAAAGTATTTTTCAAAATTCAACAGATACGCCGAGTATCCGCCCAAAGGAGAGGACAGATGCCTGTCAGAAAAGCCGCCTGCAGCTACTATTCTTGAATGAAGTTTTCTAAAAAATCTGTTTGAGGAGATCCTCATCAGATCCCGGTTCAGCCATGCCATGGCCGGCAGCGTTATCCACCGGTCGGGATGCTGTTTGGGTCGGCTCGGTACCGCTCTTAAAGGGGAGGAAAAAACTTTTGGAAGCTCCAGGACCAGCGAGCAATCCAGTATCCGGATCAATCCTGGCCATGACGATACCCGGAGGCAGTGTAAAATCCTGTACCGGGTAGGAATCTTCCACAGCCTGACGGTACTCCACCCAGATGGGAGATGCTGCCCTGGAACCGGTTTCATACTTGCCCATGGGCTTAACCTGGTCAAAGCCTACATACACTCCGGTCAGCAGGTACGGAGAATACCCCATAAACCAGGCATCCTGTTCGTTATTGGAGGTCCCGGTCTTTCCAGCCACCGGGCGATGCAATGCTCTGGCTCTCCACCCTGTCCCGTACTGAACCACCTGCTGGAGCAGATTGGTAATAATATACGCAGTTTGAGGACTTATGGCCTGCACAGATTCAATGTCAGATGCATATACTTCCTGACCCCAGGCGTTTTCAATCCGGGTGATCAGCCGGGGTTGGACAGTGCTCCCGCCCCGGGCAAAAGCGGTAAAGGCCTTGCACAGCTCAAGGGGCGTCACCGGACGGGAACCAAGACTTACAGAGAGATCTTCAGGAAAATCACCTTTGAGACCCAGGGCATGGGCCCGTTCGATAATCTTGCGGATACCAATCTGCTGTGCAATGCGGATCGTTACCAGATTTCTGGATTTGACCAAAGCGGTTCTCAGCAGTGTTGGACCAAAAAAGACCCCTTCAAAATTTTCCGGTTTCCATGTGGAATTGGTCGCTGCGTCATCATAGACAATAGGAGCATCCAGAACGATGGATGCCGGGGTGTACCCGTTATCCAGGGCCGTTGAATAGACAACGGGCTTAAAACCCGATCCCGGCTGACGCGAGGCCTGGGTCGCCCGGTTGTACTGACTCTTGAAAAAATCATATCCGCCGACCAGCGCCAAAACGTCACCGTTCAGGG
>JAQVZR010000087.1 GCA_028708105.1 Desulfoplanes sp.
CCCTTTTGGTCATTAACGATGCCTTTGGTGGTGAACTCTACGCTCAACCCGCTATTGATCTATAGATGTACCCCCTTGTACAGGAACACATCGTATCCCCAGACATCATAACGTAATCGGTGTCTGGGGATTTTTTATATCATATTGAAATTGTTATTTATTAAGTGATGTTACGCACGCCTTTCGAGAGCCTTGAGCTGAGTCCGATATCGCTTGCAAGAAGGTCCCCCCTTGAGGGGGGTAGGGGGGTGTCTGGCTGGAGCTTGGGTGTGGACGTGGACGATGGTTGTCGGGCGGGGTGTGGGTATCGTATTTCTGTCCGTACATGTGAACCTCTACTCTCATAACCATGCCATACTCGCCGAAATTTTATTACAATTCCACGTTAAGGGACCGATCAAGAGAACTTCGACAAAAGAGGACTCTTGGCGAAGTTCTTCTTTGGAAAGCCTTGCAGAAAAAGCAGCTGCTCGGGCTTCGCTTTGTACGTCAACGTCCAATTGGACCATGTATCGTAGATTTCTTTTGCCCAACACTGAGCTTGATCGTTGAAATTGACGGCGTGAGCCATGTTTACAAAGAAAACTATGACCAAAGGCGGCAGCTGTTTCTTGAATCTCGAGGACTGACAGTGGTCAGGGTACAGGAGTTGGATGTTCGGAAGAATATTGAGGGAGTTCTGGAGTTGAGTAAAGGCACAGCCCGACAGTTAGAGGAGCAAGGTTGACCGGCTGATCGTGCTTCGAAGGGAGTTTTCGGGTTCGAGTCATTCATTGCCTGAAAAGTCCGTGCACTCAATGGTTCAGCAACAATGTTACTCTATCATGGCCGCACAGTCTGAGAACACACCCCCCCTCCCCCCTCTCAAGGGGGGACCTTCTTGCCGGCAATGCCGGGCTCAGCAGAAAGATCTCGGTGGCGTGCGTAACTTCAGTTATTAAATAAAATATCTACAATTTCCCGCCCAGGGGCTTGCGGGGAAAGAGATCTTTTTTTTGCGAACATTTGAACAACCCTCTTGTCATGTCTGAAGATCGTATGCTACCATCATTTGAAAATATTTAAACGGGTTGTGTTCTGTGTTCCTCAAACTCACTACTTCCAGGAGGTCGATATGGGTCAGGTGCGGGTAAATGTCGCGGAGAAGTGTTTGGCTATCCCACAGTGGTTCTTTTTTACCAAAAAAATTCCGGTCAATGCTATCCATAAGGAGCTTAAAATTAATTCTGCAAACGGAAAACATACCTATACTCTGATGCTCACCGGAAATTTTGGAGAAGAAGTCGTTACATTTAATGATTATGAGGGGTACGCAAATTTCGTTTATTCTTTTGAGAAGGCCTTGATGGCATCATAATTTTTTTGTTCTTTTATCAGTTTTTACCAAAAAACCTCTTAATCTGAAACGATTGAGAGGTTTTTTTTGGGTAATGAAAAGATATCCTGTCATACGATATTTTGATCCTTGCATCCGGTTTGCGGGGCTGCATCGGCATATGCCCGTCTGGAGGCAGAATTTTTGAAGCCGCTCCGCTAGACGTGGTTTTGTCTAACGCAGTGTAATGCCGCATCCTTTGGTTAAAAAGTAAATAAGATGCTAATATATTGAAAAATGTCTGCCAAATGTAAAAAAACTATGCTCAAAATCCAGATATGGTGGACAGAAAAATAAAACTCAGTTAATGAAAGTACCAGTCAATAATTATTTATTTTTGCATAACGGGGTCTGTGCATGGGAAAAATATTGGTCATCGGAAAGCAATGCGAATTTTGTGAATCCATATTGTCTCTTTCGCAACGCATGGGGCACGAAGCCGTTTTTGCCCAAGGTGGTCGGGAAGGGTATGCAGTGGCCTCCTCAGATGCGAGCTATGAAGTTGTTTTCCTGGATATTATGCTGGATAGTGGACAGGGATTGGAATGGATTGTTAAATTGCAAGAGCTGTCTTCCATGCCGGATATTATTGCCATGGCGGAGAATGGGGACCCGGAAACAGCTGCGTCGGCGATCAGTCAGGGAGCCTGGGATTATTTGGGCACGCCGGTTTCCATAGGGGCTGTCCAGTGTATGATTTCTCGGGTGCTGCAAAGCAGGCAGAAACGCAAAGAATTTTCTGCGCAGAAGATCCTCAAACGGGATAAAATTTTAGGTCGCAGCGTCAAACTCAGAAGATGTCTCGATGCCCTTGCTCGTGCCTCCGAATCCATGTGCAGTATCTTGTTCGTGGGAGAAACAGGGACTGGGAAAGAGCTTTTTGCCAGTGCTCTTCATGATAACAGCCTGCGTGCGGATAAACGGCTGGTGGTAGTTGATTGCACCAATTTGACGCGTACTCTAGCAGAGAGTCTTCTTTTCGGCCATGACAAAGGGGCTTTTACCGGTGCCGTGGCCAAGAAGCAGGGGCTGATTGCCCAAGCGGATACAAGCAGTCTGTTCCTGGATGAAATTGGTGAGTTGCCCGTTACCGTCCAGAAATCATTTTTACGAGTGCTGCAAGAAAAGCGGTACCGTCCGTTGGGTTCGAAATATGAAGAACAGAGTGATTTCAGACTGATTTCTGCGACCAATAGATCACTCCTGAGCATGGTTGAAAAAGAAGAGTTCAGAAAAGATCTTTATTTCCGTATCAGCGGCATGGTTATAGACTTACCTTCGTTACGGGAGCGTAAAGAAGATATCCAGGATTTTGTGGACCACTATGTCCCGCAGATCTGTGAAGAATACCAGGTCATGGATAAATCTCCCTCGGAAGATTTTATGCAAGCCCTACATTGTTATGATTGGCCCGGCAATGTCCGGGAACTTATTAATACTCTGTATATCGCCGTGAATAATGCTATGGATGAGGCTCATCTCTACCCTCACCATCTCCCCGTTGATGTTCGGGTCAAAATTATTCAGTCTAATTTTTACGACCATGCTAAACCAGAAATCCATCCCCTGGTGCAGTCGCGGCCTCCGAAGATTCCGGTGGCGACCATTGATCCCCGCACATTCCCAACGTATAAGGAAAAACGTGAGGAGGCCGTATCCAATATGGAGGAAGTCTATCTCAGTGATTTGGAGCTTATTTCCCAGGGGGATATTATCGCGGCCTGTAAATTTTCGGGTTTGTCGCGGGCCAGATTGTATCAGCTTTTGAAAAAACAGGGGCTTTATTTTCGTAAACACGGAAAAAATAAGGCATCCTGATCTGTCCAGAAAGTCAGACCACAAAACGCCCTTTTCAAAATAGTTGGAAAGGGCGTTTTGTGGTCTGCGAGCGGTGATCGTTTCCGGTGTACCTGGCCTTTGTTCCTGAAAATATGGATTTACTGCTTTTTTTCTTGTAAGAATATGAGACTTCCCGTGATGCGTTAACGGCTTTTCCCCGGATGGGTATCCTGCAAAAAGACATAACGGCGTTTGGTGTATATACAGAAAGAATCTTTTTTTCAGGTGATTGGAAGATAAAAAACAATTCCTGTGCGAATGTTGCGGTTTTTCGACTACCGGTATGTTGGATGGCATATAAACTGTATGGAAAGGGTATCCGGCAGGGATATACCGACTGTCGGAAGTAAAGAGGCTGCGCGTTTTTTAACGAAGGATCGTTGACCCATGCACAGGTGGTTTGGTCATGCATAAGGTAGTATGTTTTTCTGAAATTTCTTTTCCGGTCAGGACGCATAAGCTTGACGGGGATACTCTTTTGCGACGGATGGGTATTGGGTTCTGCATGGGGGATTGCAACGGTCGGATCCATGCTTCCAACCGACAATTTCATACTTTTTTTGGCTATGACAATGCATTTTTTTTAACTTGGTGGAAAAAGACGGCCAGCAATATCCAGACCCGCAAGGGATATGTTTCTTCAGAGGTGGTGCTGGTGGAAGAAGAATTCACCTTGCCCGGAAACAGAGAACATACGTTCAAAGCATGGATCTTTTTTCTGGGAACGGTCAGCCGTACAGCCTGTCTTTTTTTTAAAGATATGGGCACCGGAATGTCGGGTAGACATGACGGAGTATCCGATTTCGGGCGGACATCCCAGGAGAGGGAAATCCGAAAATTTAACGATTCCATTTTTCGCGCCTTACAGAATAATGAGTTTTCCATTTTGTACCAACCGATCCTGGATATCCGGTCCGGGCGGATTGCAGGTTTTGATGCCCAACTTCGCGGGAGTCATCTTGCCCATGAAGAGATCGCCTCTTCTCATTTTATGGACCTGTTAGAAACCACTGGGGCCTCCCTGCCTCTGGGAATTTGGTTTATGGGGAATATTTGTCAGCAGGTACAGCGCTGGAATCAAGAGAGGAACAGCCCGGGGCACTATTGTGTGCATCTGAATATGTCTTTGAATCAGCTTGGCTCTGCAAGTATGCTCGGGGCGCTGCAGGCTATGTTGGATGCATATGCTATCGATCCTTCCTGGTTATGGATCGAAAATTCAAAGGCAACTTTTGATTGTCAGGTGTGCCGCAAAAGCCTGCTGTTCCATCGTTACCATGCGATGGGAGTGAATTTTGTGGTTGATGATTTGAGGATAAGTCTTGCCGACTTGAGCTATTTTTTCCGGTTTTCCGTCATTCCCTTCAAGGCGGTGAAAATTGTCGAAAGTCTGCACGTTGGAGAGGATAAAAAAGCAGCATTCGAGTCATTTACAACATTTGTAAAAATTTTTTCTTCTCTTGGAATCCTGGTGGTGGCCAAAGGACTTGGAAATACAGCCGGCCTCTCAGCTTTGCGACAAACCTGCTGCCGTTATGCACAGGGAAATGATGCTTCCAGTTTTCTACGTGCTGATGAAGCCATCGACGTACTATCGCAGCAGGATGAAATTTTTTTTTCATGAACCGCTCTGGTTGCTACGGGGCATTAAACGTCAGTGCTCGTCGGAATATAAGCAATTATATGAAATTGCATGATTTTTTACGAATCATATCAGCATGCTGATGCCAGAATAGGGAGGGGTGCCATTGCTTGGACTGTTCATCGTTTTTTACGCATGGGTAAAAAGTGATCCGCAGTGGTGCATACATGGTGTAACGGGGGGATTGACAATGAAGCTGGTAACGTAGTTGGTTTCATGGGGGATTATTCAAAGCCGCTTTGAAGGACACCCGTTGTTTTTCTGGAATTTGAAAAAAGTGGAAGCGTCATGGTTTACGGTTTTGGTTTTGGCGTGATGTTGACGTTGGCTGATGATTTTTTTAGGGTCCCCCCCTGTGCGTGATGGTCTGATGCAGAACGATGAATGCGGATGACGCAACCTTCTTTTGCTCTTGGACTTTATGATCCGCACGTACGTGGAAGTATACCGAGGGGTGTTGTTTGATATTTTTTTCACCCCAGAAATTCATTATTTATCCTGGAAAGATACGGATTGATGTCCGCCGATTGCAACACGTTGTGCTCATTGTGGTACGCGTACATAATTTTGGAATGAGGTGGGATATCTATCCCAAGGAGCATGCTGTATGAAAAAAAGAATACTGCGGTGTAGTGTCATACTGTTCTCGATGTTTTTTCTGGCCCAGACAGCGGGGGCGGCTCTGCCTGTATTTACCCAGATGGCGGCAAAGGCAGGCAAAGCTGTTGTCAACATCAGCACCGTTAAAACGGTTACTGCCCGGGATAGTCTTAAGCGGTTTATTCCTAAAAGCCAGCAGGGGACACCTTTTGAGGATTTTTTTGATCAGTTTGATCAGTTCTTTGGGAAAAAATATCAGCAGCCCCGCAAGGAGCGTTCTCTTGGTTCCGGCTTTCTTATCAGCCAGGACGGATATATCGTAACCAACAATCATGTGGTGGAAGGAGCTGATGAAATCAAGGTGAAGCTCCGGGAAGAAGGTAAACGGGAGAAAGGCTATCTGGCAGAGGTTATCGGGACCGATGCAGAGACGGATCTGGCGTTGTTGAAAATACATTCCAAGACGCCCCTGCCCTACCTTGTTTTTGGTGATTCGGATACGATTCAGGTTGGAGAATGGGTCCTGGCCATTGGTAATCCTTTCGGGCTGGATCATACTGTAACAGCTGGAATTATCAGTGCCAAGGGAAGGGTGATCGGGGCCGGTCCGTACGATAATTTTCTGCAGACCGATGCCTCCATTAATCCCGGGAACAGCGGGGGGCCCTTGTTGAATATGCGCGGAGAAGTTATTGGGATAAATTCCGCCATCGTGGCTTCGGGCCAGGGCATCGGTTTTGCTATTCCCAGCAGTATGGCCAACGATGTTATTGAACAACTCAAAGAATATAAGAAGGTCAAGCGCGGACTTCTGGGAGTTATGGTTCAGGTCATGGATGACAACACCGCAAAGGCTCTGGGTCTGGGGGTCAACCGAGGTGCTCTGGTGGCTTCGACAACTCCGGGGGGACCTGCAGATCGGGCAGGAATCAAGGCTGGAGATGTTATTCTTGCCGCTGATGGAGAAGCTATCGATGATTATAGTGATCTTACGAGAAAAATCGGTCGACTTACACCTGGAGCCAAGGTCAGTCTGACCCTCTGGCGTAAAGGCAAGCGTATTCTGCTTACGGCCTCGTTAGACGAACGTTCAGCAGAGGGCTTAGCCTCTGAAGAATCCGATACGTCGGGGGACCAGGAGAACGGGGCGCTTTTTCTGGGGATGTCCATGCGGGCTCCACATCAGGATGAACTCGAAATCCTCGGTCTGCAGGATATCCACGGGCTGCTGGTGGTCGGTATGGAAAGGGATTCCCTGGCTGCCGAAGCAGGCATTGTTCCCGGCGATCTCATTCTGGAAGCCAACCAGGAACCTGTTAATTCGTTGAATGATTTTAAAAAAATTGTCAAAAAAGCCAAAAAAAACGGGGTAGTTCTGCTCTTTGTAAAACGCAAAGGACAAAATCTTTTTAGATCCATCCCGCTGGATTAGGCGAGGTGGTGTCATCGGACTGTCGTCCTTGCAGCCCGGTTGTGTTGCGACCGGGCTGCAAGGTCAATCTGTATCTGGAAATTATAGGCCGTGAACGCGATGGATATCATGAGCTTGATACCTTGTTCTATCCTCTGGCCTCGCCGTGTGATGAACTGACGATTACTTCCCGGAGTGCATCGGGGCTGGATATTGAGTGCTCTTGCCCTGCTCTGCAGGGGGAAGACAATATACTGCACAAGGCTTATGCTGCCTTTGCCCGGGCGACGGGGTTT
>JAQVZR010000088.1 GCA_028708105.1 Desulfoplanes sp.
GGCGGACAGGAAGAAAAAAAGGACTGGCTGGGTCAGGATTTTGAAACCATCACCGAGGCGGCCAAGGACACCGAGGTTCGCTGGTATATGTTCGGTGGATGGTCCCATGTGAACACCTGGGTCGATACCTGGGTCAAGGATCAGCTTCTTTCCCGGTACGGCATCCGTTTGGTCCGTGTGCCCATGGATGCCACGATATTTATCAATAAACTGCTTAATGAAAAGGCCGCTGGAAAGTCCACAGGCTCCATCGATCTGGTGTGGATCAACGGAGAAAATTTTAAGAACGCCAAAGAATCCGGCCTGCTGACAGGCCCTTTTACCTCCCTCTTGCCCAATTTTAACGCATTGATTGATCCGCGCAGCATTGCTTTTGATTTTGGCTATCCGGTTAAGGGATATGAAGCCCCCTGGGGACGGGCTCAGTTTGTGTTTGAGTATGATACCGTAAAGGTTGATCCTGCGCCCCGGACCTTTGAGGAGCTCAAGACTTGGATCATAGCTCATCCAGGCAGATTTACCTATCCGCAGCCCCCGGATTTTACCGGGTCGGCCTTTGTGCGTCAGGTTTTTTATACGGTCACGGGCGGTGCATACCAATATATGGATGGCGAAAACCAGGCCTTGTTTGATAAAAAATCTCCTGAACTCTGGAAATGGTTGAACGATATCAAGCCTTATCTCTGGCAGCAGGGACGGGTGTACCCAAAAGACAGCACGCAGCTGGATACCTTGTTTGCCCGGGGGGAGGTGGATATGTCCATGTCCTATCATCCTCCCCACGCCCAGACCAAAATCCTGGAAGGCAGTTATCCGAATACGGTGCGTACCTTTGTGCTCCAGGATGGTTCCTTAGCCAACACCCATTTTCTGGCCATCCCTTTCAATGCTCCCAATGTCCCTGGAGCTATGGTTGTCGCTAATTTTTTGATGTCCGTGGAGGCCCAATTGTCCAAGTACAGGCCTTCCCATTGGGGGGATTTTCCGGTCCTGGATATGAATCGGATTGCCCCGCAGCAGGCCGCGGCTTTTGCCGCCGTCGATCTCGGACCGGCAACGCTGTCCGCAGCATTTTTGGCGCAATATGCTGTCCCAGAAATTCCGTCCGGATATCTTGAAATGATTGAAAACGGATGGAATGAGAAGGTGTTACGGGAGAAATAAGGCGTGAAGCCTAGGGGCTCCCCTTGAGGATGTCCTTTCCAGAAAAATATCGGATAGCAATGAAAACACAGACCCTCTTCCTGCATCTTTCCCCCCTGCTTATTCCGTATGTGAGCCTTTTTTGTGCAGGGGTGGTGTTGGCGGCTGTGCAGTCGGTAGGTCTGTGGAGCCCGGTCCCTTTGCCGTCGGGGCTTGGTGCGGCGTATACACGGCTTTGGTCCTCACCCTGGTTTTATGAAATGTTCGGGTTTTCCCTCTATGTGGCCTTTGTTTCTGCTTTGCTGGCCACAGGGGGCGGAACCTTGCTGGCCTGCGGAATATGGGGGATGCCTGCGCTGCTGCGGAGGATGAGCGTTATATATAAGGCCACGCTCATTCTGCCCCATATTGCCATCGGATTTATTGTTCTGGTCTTCTGCAGCCAGACAGGTGTCCTGGCCTCTCTGGCCCGTTTGGTAGGGATGATCACCTTACCGGTTCAGTTTCCCAATATTTTGTACGGTGGCAATGGGTTTGGCCTGATCCTCGCTTATACCTACAAAGAAATACCCTTTGCCATTCTCATGGTCTTGGGACTTTTGGCCGGATTTGATCGTCGTCTCTTCGACTGCGCCCGGATGCTCGGCGCTTCCCGTGTCCGGATATTTTTTTGTATCCTTGTACCCTCTATCGCCCCGGCCATGCATTCGGCCTTTATCATTTTGTTTTTATATGCTTTCGGGGCTTTTGATATCCCGTATCTGCTGGGGGAGAGCAAGCCGGCAATGCTCAGTATCGAGGTCTATAATCTCTATTTTAAACGAGACCTGACCAACCGTCCTCTGGCCCTGGCTATGCTCATGCTGATGTTTTGTTTTTCCGTGCTGTTTATCATGATCTATTCACGGGTGGTTTCTTCTCTTACGGCCCGGGAGAGAAAACTGTGAAACACGCGGTGCTTTTTGGGTTTCTTCTGCTCCTTTTTGTGTTCCCCCTTTTTGTGCTCGTGGGATATGCCCTGGATCCTGCATGGCGTTATCCTCAGCTGTTTCCGGACCACATTGATTTTCGTTCCCTCTCGTTTCTTGTGCGCGAAGCCGGACCTCTGAGCCGGCATATGGGTGGGGCTCTCCTCTATTCTCTGTCTGCCGTCGTAACGACCCTGGTCATGTGCTATGTCCCCGCCCGGATTCTTGCCCGGGTTCCTTTTTCCGGCAGAAATCTCCTGGAAGGGTTCTTACTTGCTCCGGCCCTGGTCCCTCCGATGACATTCGCCATGGGTCTGCATTTCATGTTTATCAAAATCGGCCTTGCAGATACTTTGCCCGGGGTCATCCTGGTCGTATCCATGTATAGCTATCCTTATATGCTGCGCGCTCTTATCGCCGGGTTTCAGGCCACGGGAGATGACTATGTCCTGTGTGCGGAAAATCTTGGAGCAGGAAGATGGACCCGATTGATACGCATCGAATTCCCCATGCTGGTTCCTTCGATCATGGCCGGAGGAAGTGTGGTTTTTCTCGTTGCCTTTTCTGAATACTTTTTGGTGTTTTTGATCGGAGGTGGGGCTGTTCCTTCGTTTACCGGTTATCTTTTTCCCTTGCTCTCCTCGTCGGACAGGTCTCTGGGATCGGCATTAACCCTGGTTTTTGTTTTTGTCCCGTTGATGCTCTTTGTGATGATGGAATGGTTTGTGGGTCGGGCATACCGGCGCATGGGCCTGGACGTTTGATACCTTGGAGCAATTATTGTGGTGAAACGAGTGGGGGGAAGATTTATTTTTAGAACAAAAAAGACTCCTGTGGGCAGATGCGGCCCACGGGAGTCTTCCTCGTTGTATATGTAAGCAGAATTTATGAAGTTATTTCGATTTTTTTAGCCTTGGCAACCTCTGATTTGGGTAGGGTAATGGTCAAGATACCTTTATCGTATTGGGCTTTGATTGCTTCCTCTTTGATACCTGCGCTCAGGGGAAGAGAGCGGTAGAAGGAACCGTAACTTCTTTCAATACGGTGATAGTTTTCTTTTTTCTTTTCATCCTCGAACTTCTTTTCCCCCTTGATGATCAGCATACCGTTTGCCATGGAAATGTCGATGTCCTTGGGTTCCATGCCGGGAATCTCTGCCTTGACCGTGATGTTTTTTTCGTCTTCACTGATATCAAGGGCAGGAAACTGTGCCTCGTTTGTCATAGGAAAATCAAAAGGACTTTTCCAGAAGTCTTCCATGAGATCGGCAATACTGAGGGGACGTTTGGCTGCAAGGGAACCTTTTTTGAGTTCTGGCAAAAAATTTCTGAACATGACGCTACCTTCTTGGTGTAGATGTAAAGTAATTCTTTAAACCTTTTCCTGTGCACGCACTGTGTACAGGAGGAGATTGCTTAATTAAATAATCATTCGATCTTTTTTGTCAACGAGATGCTCAAACAATGTGTGGATATGTTCCATGGCTTCCCGGGCATCGTGCCCACGTATTTGTATGGTGATGATGGCCTTGTAGGGGATTGCCAGACATAAAATGTCCAGGATGCTTTTGGCATTGGCCTGCTTGTTATCGGCGATGATCACGATGTCTGCCTGGAATTGTTGGGCTGTCTGGGCAATGAGTGCTGCCGGGCGGGCGTGGAGCCCCATCTTATTTTTTACACGTATGGATCGTTCAAGGGTATCGTCTCGTTGTGTCGTCATGGACCTGGCCGTTGGTTTGGCACCCTGGAAGGTACGGTTCGAAGATACAGGTGCTAGAATATCATGAGATATTCTTGTTTAGGCTGTGGAATTATTCGGGTCGCGTGCTCGGAGGAACAAAGCCTTTAAATCTATAGCAGCGTTAATGCCAGGAAGAGGGTTTTTATAATCAGTTTATATCCTTGTCTTTTTTATATAAAAAAGACGAAACATTGCTCAGATTGTCTTATTTTTTTACACAATGTCATTTTTTTTAAGGGCCTGAATGCGTATAGCGTGCGCAAAAAATCAGGACAACCGCTAGATAACTGGATAGGGGAGGAGACAATTGAAACAGGCGTTACTTATCATTGATATGCTTAACGATTTTGTTCTGGAACAAGGCGCGTTGGAGGTCCCCCGAACTCGGGCTATCTTATCTGCAGTCAAACAAAAATTGTGGGAATTTCGCAGCCGGAAGCAGCCCGTGCTGTATATCTGCGATGCTCATGAACCGGACGATAAAGAATTTGAGCGCATGGGCTGGCCTCCCCATGCACTGGCCGGTACTCCAGGGGCCAGGGTGGTAGATGATCTTGCTCCGGAGGTGGGTGAACCGGTTGTCTTTAAACAAACCTATTCAGGTTTTTTCCAGACGGATTTGGAGATGCTTTTACAAAAGCTGGAGGTGCAGGAATTGGTCCTGGTTGGTTGTGTAACCAATATCTGCGTGCTGTATACAGCTGCGGATGCCGTCATGCGGGGATATCGTGTCCAGGTACCCGTGTCGTGTGTGGCTGATATTATCAGAGCCGATGGAGAATTTGCTTTGGCCCAGATGAAAGGAATCCTGGGGGTCAGGCTGGAGAAATAGCTGTACATAGAGGAATTTTTCAGGCGGTGGATGAGGATTGTTACCGGCTGGAATTTTACAATAAATAGCCTGAGACAGTAGGTACTGCCTCAGGCTATTTATTATACTGATTTTTGGCCTATATACATGGGGGTTATGCATGAGCTGTGTCGGAAAAAGTGAGGATGCGGTCCTTATTTTAATGGTGTGTTCCTCACTGGCACATCTATCCATGTAGAGTGAGAAATCGGGTTAAAAAAGTTGAGGGAGACCCGCTTCCCCGTCCTGTACGGAAAATGCAGGACCGCAGACATTGATTTCCGTCCAAGTATACAACAAACTCCCATTAATCAGTTTCTATGCATATTTTTGTTTTCCGTCCACCTTGGGAACGATCTAAAAATGTAATCTGGATCGTACTTTTGTTTGAATTTATAGTATATCTATTTGAAAATATTGTTTTTTTAAAAATATAGTGAAGGGTGAACCGTCATTTCTGATATTCCATCAGCAGCTGTGTCCGTAAATCATTCAGGCCTTTGCTGATGGCTACCTTGTAAAGATGTGGGTTTAACAGCCGCAGAGAGCCTTCAGGCAGGCAGCGTAATTGTTCGGCACAGCGATCGGCCAGCACTGCAAGGTCGGCATCGGCGTGGGTTATGTTCCCGTTTTCCATGACCGTCTGCCTGATGGATACAAACTGGACATTTTCCGGAATGGTCCTGCTGCGTAGCTGGGGGGCTGAGGGATCAAAGACCCGGTCCCCGTGAGCGATTTTTTCGTCTTCCAGAGAAATAACATCCATGAAAAAGGTGCCGTCCGGATAGACCAGACGCCAGAGTTTTTTTCTGTCCGGAAGGGTGAGCTTTAACGGATCATTGGTGATTTTCAGTTTGGGCTTGCCGTTGCATCGTGCAAGTTTATACACTCCCCCCAGGGCCCCGCCGCCTTTCCCGCTGCATGTGGCCAGGCGCGTGCCCACGCCCCATATATCTACGCATCCCCCTTCCCGGTTAACTGAGTCAATGACATATTCATCCAGATCGCTGGAGGCCGTGATCAGAACATCCGGAAAGCCCGCCTTGTCAAATGCATGTCTGACTTCTTTACTCAGGTACGCCAGATCACCTGAATCCAGCCTGATTCCCGTCAGTTCTTGCCCCTGGGCACGCATTTCCCGGGCGACGGTGAGCGCATTGGGAAGGCCGCTTTGCAGCGTATCGTAGGTGTCGATAAGCAGAATGCAGTTATGGGGGAAGCATCGTGCATAGGCCCTAAATGCTGTCAGCTCGTCGGGAAAACTCATAATCCAGCTGTGGGCGTGGGTCCCTTTGACAGGGATGCCGAATTCTTTGCCTGCCCAGATATTACTCGTACTCCGGACCCCGCCGATATAGGAGGCTCTGGCTACACTGAGTCCCCCATCCGGCCCCTGGGCTCTGCGCAGTCCGAATTCAAGCACTGTTTTGTTTCCGGCCGCAGTTGTGACCCGAGCGGCCTTGGTGGCTACCAGGGTCTGGAAGTTGATAAAATTGAGCAATGCGGCCTCGATATATTGCGTTTCTGCAAGGGTTCCCTCCACTGTGATCAGGGGTTCCTTAGGGAAAACACAGGTACCTTCAGGCATCGCCGTAACCTTTCCCCGGAAACGAAAACTTTTTAGAAACTCGAGGAATTCAGGCTTGAATTCACCAAGACGTTGCAGGTATGCGATATCCTCTGCACCAAATTGCAGGTTCGACAGGAAGTTGAGTGCAGGTTCGAGTCCTGCGAAAATTGCATAGTTGCCCTGGAATGGAGGATCGCGAAAGTAGACGTCGAATGTTGCGGGATGATCGTGGATGCCTTCAGCAAAATATCCTGCAAGCATGGTTAATTGATAAAAATCGGCAAAGAGAGGGGAGTAGGTCAGCATTGGATCATATTCCGGTTTGAAGTTGGCGTCTTCCGGGGCATCACAAAATGTCCGTGTGGCGTCGGTATGAGGTGACAAAGGAAAAACAGGTATACAACATCTATCCTATGAAAATAGCGATGGATAGTCTTCTTTGTCTTTTAGGTCAAATATGCCGGCAGGAGGGACAGCTTGTTGCAGGTATCTTTGAAGAAGACAAAATCTGTTTTCTTCACGCATACTCCCTGCGAACAGGCTGACATAAAAAAAGCCCGCAAAGCGGGCTGGTTAAGAAATATCGCAAGCATCAGACATGCTTGGTGATGAAATCCAGTGATTTAACTGTTTCGCGGAGTATTTTCCCGGGATTGAACTTGACTTTTTTCCCGGCAGGAATGGTGATTTCTTCTCCCGTCTGGGGGTGATGTCCCTTGTACTCGGCCCTGTCTATGACCTTAAGGGATCCAATCCCTGGCAGGTGGATCTTTTCTCCTTCGGAAAGACTTTCCGTGAGGACATCAATCATCGCGTTGATGGTCTTGCGTGTATCCTCTACAGAACCACCGGTCTTTTCCTGGAGCAGGACAATGAG
>JAQVZR010000089.1 GCA_028708105.1 Desulfoplanes sp.
TGTTTACGGGGTTTCGGTTACTGAGTATTTTGGAAAAATCCGAGCTGGCCAGGGACCAGGCTCAGGCCCGATTGGAGCAGGTCGAGCAGGGGCTTATCTTGAATGTTCAGCAGGTTTTTTTGAATCTGCTCCAAGCCCGTGAAAATGTGCGTAGCTCCAAGGATTCGTTGCGCAGACTTCAGTCACAGCTGACTGTTATCAATGCCTTTTACGACGTGGGCCTCCGGCCAAAACTTGATGTCCTGCAGGCCCAGGTTGATGTGGCCCGGGCCGAGCAGCGACTCTTGGCCGCAGATATTGCTGTGCAGGTCCATACTTCCCGGTTAAATACCTTGCTTGATATTCCCGTTCAGGAGAACATCGACTATACGGGCCGTCTGGAGTTTATTCCTTTTGCCAGGGATCTTCAGTATTGTCTGGATACATCCATGCATCATCGTCCGGATATGGATATTGCAGCCAAGAGCATTGCCATTGCCGAAAAGGACGCCAAAATATCCGCCAGTGGATTTTATCCCCAGCTTGGAGCCGATGTGGATTACTATTCTCACGGAGACGAGCCCAATGCCTATGGCAATGGCTATGGTTCGGAACGCGATAATGACTATTGGACAGCGCAAGTGACTCTCTCGTACACTTTTTTCGAGTCCGGTGCGAATTATCATTCATGGAAACAGGCCAAGGAAACGATGTCTGCCTTGAATCAGGATTACCTGAATCTCAAAAATGAGATATCGTTTGAAGTAAAGTCGAATTTTGATCAGCTCAAGGAAACGGCCACGCGTATCGGGGTTACCAAAAAGGCCCTTGTTTCCGCTCGGGAAAGTTACCGTATGGCCACTGCCCGATATGAAGCTCAGGTGGGCACGAATACCGATGTGCTTGATGCTCAGGCCAAGGTTACCCTGGCCGAGGCCGACGGCACCCAGGCCCTTGCAGACTACCAATTAGCACTTTCCAGATTGTATTATTCCATGGGTATGCGGAATCTTAGTCTGATGCCCCTGCCTTAAGTGTTTGAGTCGTAATGATTCCAAGAGTAAGATCGCGGAATATCTTAGTGACGTGAGCGATGAGCGGTGGATGACCGATGCAGAGCTTGTCAGGCCTTTTATAACGGCTACCCAGAATATTCTTTTTCCAATGGCGATGTTGGACCCTGTTCCCGTGCTTCTTATGCTACAACAAATAAGGTCGCTGGGGGCGATGTATCGGCGGTGATTGGTATTACCGGAGATATGAACGGGACCTTTGCCATTTCTTTTTCAAAAGCCAGTGCCATCCGGGTTGGTAAAAATATGCCCGGGAATGACATGTAAAATCTGCTCGTTGATGTGCAAAATGCTGTTGGCGAGATTGCACATGAGGGCGCAGAGACCCAGGACAGGCAGTTTACATTGTATTTGTTTGATTTGAGCGTTCCGGCTTGATGAGAAATCGTCAGGCCGTTTTTTTTGTTGCGATTTTTGGAGCGGGTGATCGGCCATAAAGCCAGGTCATACGCGCCAACCGGATGGCCAGTCCGCTGCTGAGTTGTTCTTTGGTCACCCGCCATCCCCAGTTGCCATCGGTCTTTGACGGGGTATTCATCCTGGCCTCTGCTCCCAATTCCAACAGATCCTGCAGAGGCAGAATACACAGGTTGGCCACGGACATCATGGCCGTTCGGATCAGAGCTGCAGGTATCTCTTTATCTCTGCCCTGGAGGCCAAGATATTCCTGGACGGCCGCTTTTTCGGCGGGTTGTGCTTCCTGCTGATACCATCCCTTGAGGGTGTTGTTGTCGTGGGTGCCTGTGTAGACAACGCTGTGTCTGGGGATATTGTGGGGGATATACGGATTTTCCGGCAGGTTTGCAGAAAAGGCGAATTGCAGTATTTTCATACCCGGTAATCCGAAAGCGGCCATGAGTTCCCGGACATCATCTGTGATATATCCCAGATCCTCGGCGATAAGTTCCAGATCGGGAAGCTTGGCGCGTACTTTTGTCAACAGCGCCTTGCCCGGTGACGGCCGCCAGACGCCGTTTTCCGCTGTTTTTTCTCCTGCAGCAACCTGCCAGAATGCGGCAAACCCCCGAAAATGATCCAGGCGGATGGCGTCATAGATAGTTCCGTTCAGGCGCAATCGCTCTACCCACCAAGAAAATCCTGTGCTTTCCATTTGTTCCCAGTCATAGACAGGGTTCCCCCACAGCTGCCCTTGGGTGCTGAAATAATCCGGCGGGGCACCGGCCACAAAAATGGGCAAAAGATGGCTGTCGAGCACGAACAGCTCGGGGTGGGACCACACGTCACAACTGTCCAGGCTGACGTATATGGGCATGTCACCCAGGATGGTTATTCCCTGTTGGTTGCAATGATTCTTAAGAGTCTGCCATTGTTGGAAAAAAAGGAATTGTTTGAATTTTTCTCTTTCGATTTCCAGGGAAAGCTTTTGTTGCCACCGGGAGAGAGCTTCTGTTTTTCTGCATTTGAGATCTTCTGGCCAATAATACCAGGGCAGGCCCTGTAAGTGTTCCTTGAGTGCTGCAAACAGGGCATAATCTTCCAGCCACGGGCCATTGACCGAGCAAAAGGTGGTGTAGGCCTGTTGATTTTGTAGCCAAGGCAGTGCGCTTTCAAAAGCAATTTTAAGTAGATGGTTTTTCCAGGCCACAACGCGGGCATATTCCACGTGGTCCTGAGCAAAAGGGGAGGATGGCGTGACGTTTTCTCTGCAGAGCATTCCCTGTTCCATGAGCACGTCGGGACTAATAAACAAAGGGTTGCCGGCTGACGCTGAGTAGGCATTGTACGGGGAGTTGCCTGTGCCGCTGTTGGTCGGATTCAGGGGCAGGATCTGCCAGCAGGATTGTTTACTGCGAGCCAGAAAATCCACAAAAGCATGTGCCTCAGGCCCTAAGTCGCCGATACCGTAGGGTGAGGGCAGAGACGAAATATGCAGTAAAATACCATTTTTTCGCTGCATACCATTATCCCTGCACTGACGGAGCTGGTTTGAAAAAGACTACACCTAAGGGGGGCAGGGTCAGTGAGGCCCTAAAGGGGAGACCATGCCAGCTGATGGGTTCGCTGTGTACGCATCCCTGGTTCCCTACCCCGCTTCCTCCGTACATTGTTGCGTCGCTGTTCAAGATTTCCTTCCAGACACCTTCGCAGGGTACTCCGACCAGATATCCGTATCGTGGTACCGGCGTAAAATTACAAGCAATGAGTATGGTCTCATCGTTATATTTCCGGAAGAAGGTGAGCACACTCTGGTCTGAATCATGGCAATCTTCCCAGGCAAAGCCTTGAGGGTCGTAATCTCCGGCATACATGGACGGCTCCCGGGTATACATGTGGTTCAGATCCCTGACCCAGCTCTGGATGCCCTGGTGGGCTGGAAAGTCCAGAAGATTCCAGTCCAGAGATTTTTCGTGGTTCCATTCTTCCCACTGCCCCAGTTCGCAGCCCATAAACAGCAGTTTTTTTCCGGGCTGGCCCATCATATACCCGTATAACAGTCGCAGGTTGGCCATTTTTTGCCAATAGTCTCCAGGCATCTTGCGGATCAGTGATCCTTTCTGGTGCACGACTTCATCGTGGGAAAGGGGAAGCAGGAAATTTTCTGAATAGGCGTACCAGATGCTGAAGGTAAGCTGGTTGTGATGATATTTCCTATGGATCGGTTCTCTGGACATGTAGTCCAGGGTATCGTTCATCCAGCCCATGTTCCATTTTAATCCGAACCCGAGGCCCCCGAGATACACAGGTCTTGAGACCATGGGCCATGATGTGGATTCTTCAGCCATGCTTTGGACATCAGGAAAGTTTGCATAGATGGCGGTGTTCAGTCTGCGCAGGAAATCAAGGGCTTCGAGATTTTCGTTGCCACCATATATATTGGGAATCCATTCTCCGGGTTTTCTCGAATAATCCAGATGGATCATGGAGGCCACGGCATCCACGCGCAGGCCATCAGCATGATATTTATCCAGCCAGAACAGGGCACTGCTTATGAGGAAAGCCTGGATTTCATAACGACCGTAATTAAAGATGGAGCTGTTCCAATCGGGATGAAACCCTTTGCGGGGATCTTGGTGTTCGAAGAGGGCGGTGCCGTCGAATTGGTGTAACCCGTGGTCGTCAGTGGGAAAGTGTGAAGGTACCCAATCCAGAATGACTCCAATGCCATTCTGGTGCATGTGGTCAATAAAATACATGAAATCCTGTGGCGTCCCATATCTGCTGGTGGGCGCAAAATAGCCTACAGTCTGATAGCCCCATGAGCCATAAAAAGGGTGCTCCATGATGGGCATGATTTCAATATGCGTGAACCCCATATCCTTGACATAGGCTGACAACAGAGGGGCCATTTCCCGATAGGTTAGATACGTTCTTGGTTTGTCCGGATTTCTGCGCCATGAACCGAAATGGACCTCGTAAATGGACATGGGGGCAGTGAGTTTGTTCTTGTCTTTTCGTAACCCCATCCATTCTCGGTCACTCCAGGTGTAATCCAGGTCCCATATCCGGGCTGCGGTCCGAGGGGGCTGTTCGCAGCGCAGGGCAAAAGGGTCGCACTTGTCTATGCCCTGGCCATTTTTGGTATTGATGTGGAATTTATACTCCTGTCCCTTGCAGGCTTCCGGGACAAAACCCTCCCATACACCCGACCCGTCATCCCGGACCGTCAGGGGCGAGGCCCCGTAATCCCAGTCGTTACACTCTCCGATGACGGAAACTTTTTGTGCGTTGGGTGCCCATACGGAAAACATAATGCCGGGGACACCGTTGACCGTTGCGGAATGTGCTCCAAATTTATCATAAAGTTGGTAGTGACGTCCCTGTTTGAAGAGATAGATGTCGTGGTCTGTAATCATAGTCATAGCGTTATACCGGATAAAAAGATGAGGAGATGCGATCAAAGGACGACATCGAGTGCCTGGGCGCACAAGTGTTGATTCCTTCTATGTCGGGGGTTGTCGTTTTTTAGCCTATTTATTCATCTTGCAGAAGTATTGTTCCCGCATCAGGATTTTTCCCGCACCAATTTCCAGAGTCGCACGGCGGTCCAGTCCAGGACAAGGGCCGGGTTGACGCGGGCGTTAAGTGCTTTGAGTCCCAGAGCCAGAATGGATTCCATGCGTCCGCACCGGGCCATGGAACCCTGTATATTCAGATTGTTGGCCAGCAGTGTCCGGGGAGCCCTGTTCATGATTTGTACCAGGCTTGTTTGGCAGTGGATGATGATGTCCCGGACCAGGTGCACATCGACCAGGTCTTTTTTGGCTGTGCGCACGAACCAGCCTTGTCCCTTTTGCAGGAATGTGACCAGTGCCTGTTCCCATTCGGGCAGATCGGGATTGGGGTTTTCCTGGCGTGTCCAGGACAGGGTCAGGGTAAAGCTGCGGGATACGAGGGTAGGGAGCAGGGCCCCGCGCTGGGGGGCCAGAAGGATAAAAACATTACCTGCTCCTGGTTCTTCCATGGATTTGAGGAGTACATTGGCTGCGGGAGCATCCATATGCTGGGCTTCGGCCAGGATGATGACCCGCCAGCCTTCCCCGTAGGGTTGCTTGCCCATGAGCCCTCGGACTTTGCGGACCTGCTCGATGAGTATTTGCTCGGATCTCCCGTCCAGCAGCTCGACATCCCGGAACACACCTTCTCGTATCTGTGTGCATGTGGGGCACTGCATGCATGGAACCATACCGTTGGGGCAATTGAGCCTGGCTGCCCAATACAGAGCCATATTGAACCGTTGGGCCGCATTGCCTCCTTCTAGAAGGAGGACATTGGGAGGGTTGTTGCCCAGGGTGTTCAGATAATCTACAATGCGTTCCTGACCCTTTGGAGGAATAGTCTCATATTCGTTTATATGTTTCATGTGAAACATTCCATTGTTATTTGAGTGTGTGTCACCCGCATCAATAATATGCTGGGAGAAATTCTGGGAGGTAGTATCCCGCCCGGGGCTTCCCGGAAAATATGTATCCTGCATTTTGCCGCAATTGTTCGGGACAGGCAATGAGTTTTCATTGGATTTCATGTGTTCGTTAAAAAAAGATCTTGACTTGGAAAAAACCATGTTGCAAGGCTACAGCCATGAACTCACTAACCCAGACCATCTCTTCCAACGCATACTTTTTTTGGTATTATTTTATGTGGACCTGTGGTCTGGACGGGTTGGTGTAGGCGTTTTTCAACTACAAAAAAACACGTACCAAGGGCCGCAGGCGATAAGCTGGCGGCCCTTTTTTATACTCTTCTTTTGGCCGCATCAGCCTCTCGTTATTCTTCCGGCCCTGCTTACTTTAACCACCGCCTTGTGCGGGGAGGATGTTATGCAGGCAGGAAAAGATCTTCGTTTAGAGCGTATTTTCAATGCTCAATCCGGTAAAACCATCATCGTTCCCATGGACCACGGCACCAGTCTGGGACCCATTCCAGGCTTGATTTCTCCTACAGATGCCGTGAACAAAGTTTGTCAGGGCGGAGCCAATGCCGTGTTGATGCACAAAGGGCTGGTCCGGTCAGCTTTCCGCGGACATGCCCGTGATCTTGGCCTGATCGTGCATCTTTCGGCCTCTACCGATCTGTCTCCTCTTCCCAATGCTAAACGTCTGGTGGCCACGGTGGAAGAAGCCGTTAAGATGGGCGCGGATGCTGTTTCTGTGCACGTCAATCTCGGCGATGAAACCGAATCCGCCATGCTGGCCGATCTGGGCCGGGTGGGCTATGCAGCCCAGGAATGGGGCATCCCTTTGCTGGCTATGGTGTATGGCCGTGGCCCTAAAATACCGAATGGTATGGACCCCGCAGTTGTGGCTCATTGTGCCCGAGTTGGGGAAGAGCTGGGCGCTGATGTGGTCAAGGTTCCTTATTGCGGTGATGTGGAATCCTTTGCCAGGGTTTGTGAGGGCTGCAGTATTCCCGTTGTGATTGCCGGAGGACCTAAAATGGATACCAGGGATGATATCCTGCGTATGGTATACGAGTCCATCCTCGCCGGTGGAGCAGGTATTTCCATTGGGAGAAATGTATTCCAGGACCCTGATCCCGCAAGTCTTGTTCATGCTCTGAGTGCCATCATTCATCATGGTGAAGGGCTTCAGCAGGCGCGGACTATGCTGGCAGCATGAGACCG
>JAQVZR010000090.1 GCA_028708105.1 Desulfoplanes sp.
AAAATATCCTTGCGCATCAGGGGTTCACCCCCTGTAAAGATAATCACCGGGTTTCCTGTCTGGGGAAAGGTGTCGATCAGAGCCTTGGCTTCTTCCGTGGAAAGTTCGCCGGGATAGGGCTCTTCATGTGCCTCAGCCCGACAATGTTGACAGGCCAGGTTGCATGAGCGGGTAATTTCCCAGGCGATGAGACGCAAGGGAGGCGTCATGTTGTTTGGGTCAGTGGGATGTTGTGGATGCATGATTTTTGGTATGGGCAAGAGGTGAACGGACTACGTCTCCGCGGCAGCAAGTGCAGAAATTTTCGAAGAACAAACTCCTAGGCGATAGTGAGGCTCGGTCTGGATGCGTCGTCATATGCGTGTTCCCTGTGTAATCCGCTGTGCGCAGCTTCTGGTTTTATCGTTTTCTGCAGTCTGGTAAAGAGGCTTAGTAGTGAAAACAGGGCTGGTGTCCTGAGATTAGGCCATCCAGCGGAGAACATTTTCCGCAAAGTAGGTAATGATCAGATCGGCGCCGGCTCGTTTGATGGAAGTAAGGGATTCCATGACGATTTTTTGTTCATCAATCCAACCCATCTGGGCACCGGCTTTGATCATGCTGTATTCGCCGCTGACCTGATATGCTGCAGTGGGGACGTCAAAGCCATCACGGATACGGCGTAGAACATCCAGGTAGGGAAGGGCTGGTTTGACCATAAGGATATCGGCGCCTTCGTCAAGATCAGCCTGGGCTTCGCACATGGCCTGGCGCAGATTGGCCGGGTCCATCTGGTAGGACTTGCGGTCACCGAAGGCTGGTGCGCTTTCGGCAGCTTCACGGAATGGTCCGTAAAAGGATGAGGCTGATTTGACCGCATAAGACATAATGGGCAGTTCTTCGAAGCCCTTCTTGTCCAGGGCTTCGCGGATAGCCTGAATGCGTCCGTCCATCATATCCGAGGGAGCCACCATATCTGCGCCTGCACGGGCATGGGAAAGGGCTGTTTTGGCCAGATAGTCCAGGGTGATGTCATTCTGGACGTATTGGTTCTCCAAAATGCCGCAATGGCCATGGGACGTGAATTCACACATGCACACATCGGTGATGACTACAAGCTCGGGCCAACGGGCCTTGAGCCTGCGCACTGCTTCCTGGACAATGCCGGTATCAGCATAGGCCTGCGATCCTTTGGGATCTTTTTCTTTGGGAATTCCGAAAAGAATCAGGGCGCGCAATCCAAGGTCGACTGCCTGGGCAACGCGTTCCTGGAGTTTGTTCAGTGAATATTGGGCTTGCCCGGGCATGGATGAAATGGGCTGGGAAAATTCGGGGTCGTCGGTTTCAACAACAAAGTACGGCTGAATAAGATCTTGGGGCCGGATTTCGGTCTCACGAACGAGATCGCGCAGAGCAGGAGTACGGCGAAGACGTCTGCCCCGATAGAATGTGTTGTTCATGATTCGTGTCCTTAAAAAAAGGTTCCGAGGTTAAAGGCAGAGAATACTCGGCTGGCCATCACAGGGCAGCCGAGTAGGTTTATTACAGGCCGATCTCTTCATCAGTCAGATAACAAGCCGGGTCTGGTGCCCAGACATCATCATAAAAGGCTTCGGCCCGGGCCCTGAAATTACCGCCGCAGATGGGTAAATACTTACACTTGCAGCATCGGCCGGTGACATATTGTTTTTTGTCTTTGAGTTTGTGCAAAAGTTCGATGTTTGGATCGTCCCAGATTTCGGAAAAAGGACGTTCCAGAACATTACCGAATATATGGTTACGCCAGAATTGGTCGGCATGGACTTTGCCGTCCCAGGAGATGCATCCGATACCGCGGCCGGAGTTGTTCCCTTCATTGAACTGTAAAAGCTCCAGCACTTCTTTGGCGCGTTCGGGATTTTCTTTGAGCAGACGCTGATACACTAGAGGGCCGTCAGCGTGGTTGTCCACAGTGAGAACTTCCTTGGGGTGGCCGGCATCAAAGAGCTCTTTGGTCAGGTCCATGATCTGATTAACTGTCGCCCTGGTTTGTTCATGATTCTGGTCTTCCTTGATCATGGCCGAACCGCGACCGGAATAGACCAGGTGGTACAGGCACAGACGGGGGACTTCCATCTCTTTGAGAACCTGGAAAACCTTAGGAATTTCCTGGGCATTTTTGCCGAAAATGGTGAAGCGAAGGCCGACTTTGAGTCCTTCTGCCTGGCAATTTTCCACCCCTTCCAATGCTTTTTTATAAGCTCCTTTCACTCCCCTGAATTTGTCATGTACTTCTTCGCCGCCATCCAGGGAAATGCCGACATAGGACAGTCCCACCTCTTTGAGCTCTTTGGCCATCCGTTTGGTGATCAGGGTGCCGTTGGTGGAAATAACTGCGCGCATTCCCTTGGAAACCGCGTAGTTTGCCAGCTCGGGAAGATCTTTGCGGATGGTGGGTTCACCGCCGGAAAAGAGAATGACCGGCGAACCAAACTGAGCCAGGTCATCGATCATGGCTTTGCCTTGATCTGTATTCATGGGGTCATCGCCATGGGGATCAATGGCCTGGGCATAGCAATGTTCGCATTTGAGATTGCAGCGCTGGGTCATATTCCAGACTACAACGGGTTTTTTATCCTTGGAAAACTGGAGCAGGTTGGATGGTAATTGTTTTGAGTCCCGTCCGTAGCGCAGTGCATCGGACGGCTCGATATTTTCACAATACAATTTTGAGATGCCGATCATGGTTGCCTCGTTGTTGTATGCCGACGGATTTTGTTGATCCTGACCGTATCCGCAGGTGGCCGTCGGGAAGTTATTTGAACGTGCAGGAAGCTGGAAATGCTCTCACGCCTTGGGGAGTGTCGCAAACCTTGTGCACCAGTCTCTAATATGGAGAGCAAAAAAATGAAACCCCCCAGAGAAGAGTGATAAAAGTTAATTTTTTCAGTATGTAATGATTGAAAGCCTCGGGTAAAACTTATTGGATGATATTTGTGGGAGGGGGGGCCGAGCGCATGGTCTCCAGAAGCTGATTTTTAGAGAACATGAGGTTTTTTTTCAGTTCGATTCGTTTGCTCTCAGATAATCGTTTGAATTCTTTCTTTTTCAGCAGATTTTGAAGCTGTATAAGCTCCTGGTGCAGTTGCGTCACTTTGATGCTCATGTTCGTTTCTTGGGCATGAATTTTTTCCGTCATGCCTGCCAGCTCGAGAATTTCTTCGACCAATGCTTCGAAAGCCGCAGATGTAAGTTCTTTGGCCTTTTTGCGCCGTTGTGTGAACGATGTCCATTGATTGTGTATAAAACGCCACATACGGACTCACCTGCCTAAGATCTGAGGGCTATACCTGTTTGTTCGTGGATGCATACGGATTTATGCATCTAATCTGGTAGTATGCAAAAAAATACTGTGTCTGTGTCGATTGTTACGATGAGAAGTCTCTGCCTGGGATACCACGGGTCTCTGGTTGAACCCCTTATGATATCTGATAAAGCTATGCATTCCCAATGGATAAGCCGCTGGTGAAAAATAGTGCTCCCACAAGAACAGTCATGACAAGGACTGGAAGAAGCATAGCCAGGACAACCCGAGAGGTTGTGGTCCTGTGGATGTATTTATATCCAAAAAATGTAGTTGTCATGGTCCACAGGGCACCTATAATCGGACCGATAAAAGGGAACAAGGCCAGGACCATGGGGGCACTTCCATATGTTACGGCGCGGAATGTTCCTGCGAATCCTCGATCCGCCGCCTTGAACAGGAGCAGGCAGAGATGATTGACCCCGACCATGAGGAAAAGCATCACCGTCAGGATAAGGGGATACATGATAAGTATGAATGCCGAGCCCATGCCCATCAGGCCCAGCCCGATCTGACTTCCTCCTGAAGCGTTGGTAATCATGGGCACCACCCCGGCCATCTGCCAGAAAAATTGGGCTAAAGCCTGTACTTCAGCTATAAGCAGATAAAAAATGAGAGGCTTGCCGATACCTGGCTCAAATATCAGCTCACGGAAAAAATGAATGGGGTGGAGCATGACCCTTTTGATCGTTTCAAAAAAACCGGGGAAAAATCCAAATCGGCCCAGATTTTCCCAAGGCACACCCTGGGGCGGAGGTAAGGGCCCTGTAGAATCATGGGCATCCGAAAAGGAGGACGCCGTTTCTTTGGGTTGTGATGAAGGCTGCATGGCCGACAGAGAATCCCAGATGTCATCCTCCACCATCGGCTCCGGAGGGGTGGAGTGGGGCTTTATCTTGTGGGCGTCGGGGGTACTGGATTTTTGGATCGCCGGGGTCTGGGGCGCGGTATCCGCAGGCTGGGCAATCTCTCTGAACTGAAACCGATGACCACATTTGGGACAGGTTGCGATCTGGGCGCGAGCTGGTATGTTATGCTCGGAAATTTCTCTGGAAAAAGAACATTTAGGGCAAATAATTTTCATTAGATTACCTCGGGACTCGCATCGTGGTTTTTTTGCTGCATAGTGTCCCGTTGAGACACAGGCAGGGTATCCTTTGTATTCCACGCCATTGGGATGCAATGGATAACGTGTGGGTGGTGAAAGCTTTGACCGGGTAGCGTCTGTGTGCCCGGATTATCCAGAACGTGGTAATGTCTACCTATAAGTGATGTATGATGTTGTATATATCAGGGGCAGGTGCAAAAGGGTCCATCTCAATCAGGTAGTATGTGTATACACGTTCTCTTAATCATACATCGTAGAATTGAAAAGAGGTAAATCAGCGTGCACGATCAAACGGGCAGGTTTTGTCCGTTTGATCGTGCACAACCCTATGCGTATCGTGAGCTTTTACGGTCGCATACCATTTTCATTTTTTAATGACCGAACAAAGCGGCTGGAAGTCGCTTCTACCTTGAGGGGCAGATCTTCTCTTGATGGTCTCAATACAAAGTAACAATGGTATCACATATGCCTGTATAGCATATTGGAGGCAGAATCGACGGACTAAAGGAGGAAAGACAATCGGGTAAGGCTATTCTTTGTTGCGGAATGATCCAGACGGTGCGGATGAAGGTACGCATTCAGCAATACAATCTTTGCAATTCCGGCATACCTTGTTGGTTTTACAGAACGTGGTAAATGCCTCGGTCCAGCACCCCTGGGTTCGGGGACAGGATTTGATGAATTGGATAAAGGCAATCAGACATTCCAGTGTCTGGTCGTCGATATGGTGTTCCATGTGACATGCGGTTGTTCCCGCCCTGTCTGCCGGCACATTCAAAAAGGTGTTCAAAAATTCGAAAAGAACTTTGTGCCGATGGACGACCTTGGTCGCAATGCGGAATCCTTCAGAGGTCAGGGTGACGGCCGCGTAGGGGGTATAGTTGATGAGTCCTTTTTGGGAAAGTGAGTGCAGGGCTCCGGTGACAGAAGCACGCTGAACATCCAATTTGTCAGCAATATCCTTGGCTCTGGCTTTCTGTTCCGAAGACTCCAGAACGAAGATCGCTTCCAGGTAATCTTCAAGGTTGGGGGAAAGATCTGATAGTTCGGTCATCTGTATGTGCCCTCAGGAGCAAGGTATTTCGAATTGTGGAATTTGGCGCAAGGCATCCTGCAGTGAAATGCCCCGTTTGCGGGCAATGGAAGCCAGGTTGTCTTCAGCATCTGAATGCCTGATGTACAAGGGCGTCACCGGGGTGTTGGAAAATATTCCGCTAAGACCGGCGTTGAGGAGTCCTTCGGGAGTTGGAGCACAGCCCTTGTTCAATATCTGAGAGGACTCCGGCAAACGGTCTTGGAAAAAAAGGATATTTTTTTTCAATCCGCTGCCATGCAGAATGAGTGGTACATTCCGGGATTGAAGCATTGCCACTGCCTCATTCAGGGTACATGCACGGGCGGCGGTAAGGGGTTCAGCACGCGGCATGGCAAATCCTTGGATGTAGACCATGGTCTTTCTGGCATAGGTGAGAATCCAGGCTTCGCCGGAAAAATGACACGGGATATCTGCGGCCAAAATGGGAAGGTACTCAAGTCCGCAAACAGGGATTTCGCAACCACGAGTCATCCCTTCAATGGTCGCGAGTACGATACGGATACCGGTAAAACTGCCTGGACCCCGGGTACATGCAATCCCGGAAAGGTTTTTGAGAGAAAGTTCCAGACGGTTCAGGCCGTCCTGGATTATGGGGACAAGAAATTTCATGGTTCGGCCCGGGGCATTGATCGAAGAATGAAAAAGGATACCCTGGGAATTTCCAATGACGACTTGCAGGAGTTCTTCAGTACCGTTGATGACCAGAATAGGGGATATATGCATATTATTTGAATTGACGCAAGATATCGTTAAAAATGGCTAGTCCCATCAGGGCGATGAGAAAGGAAAGACCGATGCGCGTGGTGATGTTCTGCAGACGTTCGTCCAGAGGTCGTCGTCTGATCCATTCGATGGCGAAGAAAAGAATATGCCCGCCGTCCAGAACCGGTATGGGGAGCAGGTTGAGCAAACCCAGATTAATACTGATAAGCGCGGTAAGGGCAAGAAGGTTGATAATCCCTTCGTGGGCCTGCTGGCTGACCATCTGGGCGATCATGATCGGCCCGCCGATATTGTCGAGGGGGACGACTCTTTCAACCAGTTTGACCAATCCTTGCAGAGTCAGCTTGGAGAGTCTCCAGGTTTGGGTGATCCCTGCGGCTGCAGCGTCAAGAGGGGAGAGCTCAAGGGTTATCATATCCCCGGATGCGGTGATGCCGACCATGGGAACCTGTTTTTTCTCACCAAAAATATTGGTCTGTTCTTGCAGATGTGGCGTGACCCGAACGTATACATTCTCCCCGTTACGAAGAATGGTCAGGTTTAACGTCCGTCCTTTACTGTGCTGAATGGCTCCGGCCAGATCTTCCCAATATGTAAGGGGGGAGCCGTCGACTGCCGTGACCAGATCGTTCGCTTCTATCCCGGCCACGAGGGCGGGACTCTCAGGCTGAATAGAGCCAATGCGGGGGAGTAATTCCATCTGTCCCTGTGCCCAGAAAATACCCCAATAGATGAACCACGCCAAAATAAAATTGAACACTGGTCCGGCGGCAACAACGAGCATACGCTGCCAAGGCGGACGCAGGACAAGACTCTGGACCCGTGAAAATTGTTCGGGGAGCTCATCATCCGTGTGCTCGCCC
>JAQVZR010000091.1 GCA_028708105.1 Desulfoplanes sp.
TTGAGTGTCCGCAGGGCAAGACGTTCCTCCGCTTCCTGCAACTGCAGCTGGGCAAGTTCAATTTCGGTTTCCTGAGCGTCCCTGTCGTCGACGGAGATGAGCTTCTTCTTAAAGAGCTCTTCGTTACGCAGTGCTTTACGCTTCCCAAAGGCAACCTGTGCACGAGCCAGCTGGACCGCGGCCATTTCCACGCCGCATTTGAGGGTGGCCAGGACCTGACCTTTTCTGACCAGATCACCGCGCTCGACATTGATCGTCTCTATGACCCCCACCACCGGACTGCTGAGATCGACGACTTCGCTTGGCGCGATCAATCCTTCAAGGGCGGTGGCACTCTTCTCCTGGGCATGGAGAGAAGTTTCAAAGAACATCCCGCCAACAACAACCAGCAATGCAAACAAACAACAAATATTACGCATTTTCATTTTTGTACCCCGCAAAAGCCAAAGCATCCTTCTTGTCTTTATCCTGTTTCATAAGCTGGCTGCGCACCAGCCTATGCTGTTTTTCCACCCTGTGTTGGAGAATGCCCAGCACCTGATCCACCCACCATGTCACCTTTTTCCCCTGTGGGAAAAAATGCCTTATGACCCAGCGGAAAACGGGACATCGTGCATCATGGAGCAAAGCGTCATCCAGAGAAAGAATCTCCAGAAAGGAGCCAGGATCTCCCTGCCTGCCGCATCGGCCTGCCAGTTGCCTGTCGATTCTTCCGGATTCGTGACGTTCAGTGAGTATGACCATAAGCCCGCCCAGTTCCGCAACGCCCTGCATAAGCCGGATGTCCGTTCCGCGCCCTGCCATGTTCGTGGCAATGGTGATCCTCCCAACCTCTCCTGCCCGGGCCACAATATCTGCCTCGAGACTGTCCTGCCGGGCATTGAGAATCGTGTGTTCGAGTCCGTGCCTGCTAAGTATCTCTCCAGCCCGTTCCGAAGCGGCGACCGTACGTGTTCCGAGGAGAACGGGTCGCCCTTTTTCGTGTTCGACCCGCACGCACCGTGCAACTTCCTCCCACTTGAGATCGGCGCAGGGGAAAATTTTTCCCTGCTGTCGAATCCGTCTGAGAGGTTTGTTGGTGGGGACTTTGGCAACACCCAGGCGGTAGACACTCCACAATTCCCGACGCACTTCATGGGCCGTTCCTGTCATCCCGGCAAGGTGAAGATAACGCCTGAAAAAAACCTGGTAACTTGTTCGAATCACTGTTTCGTTGCGGCTGGAAGGAGGACACCCTTCCTTGATTTCGATCATCTGATGTAATCCATGTTCCCAGGAGCGATCGGGCATAAGTCTCCCGGTAAATTCGTCCACAATGGCGACCTTGCCCTCGTGGATCACGTAATGCTCGTTGAGATGGTAGAGATGCAGGGCAGTCAAAGCCTGACGGATAGTTTCTTCTCTTCGTAACCGCGTCTTCCACAATCCTCCGAACTTTTTTGAAACATTGGCGATCTTCTCTTGTCCGCCAGGGGTAAGGCGCAGCGTATGTTCCTGCGTCGAAAGGATAAAATCCTCATTCTTTTCAAGGCACTCAGCCATATCCAGGGCCTGACGATACATTCCGTACATCCCGGGATCATCGGTTTTTCTGGAGAGGATAAGGGGCGTGCGCGCCTCGTCGATGAGCACGCTGTCAGCCTCATCGACAATGGCGAAATGCAGCCCGCGAAGGACCAGATTATTGAGCCTGCTCGACCCTGGTGCCAGATATTCCTTGTGCAATTCCAGCGTTCCACGGCACGAGCCCAAGGCAGTACTGTCTCTGAGATAGTCAAAGGCGATTTCCTTGTTGGTGACATAGGTAATGTCACAGTCATAGGCCGCCCTTCGTCCTGCCGAATCCATGCCGTGCATGACGCACCCCACACTCAACCCCATTGCCCTGTACAAGGGGCCCATTTCCTTTGCATCCCGTTCGGCAAGATAGTCATTGACCGTGATAACATGAACAGGGATGCCTGCCAGAGCTGCGGTTGCCGCTGCAAGTGTCGCGGTGAGGGTCTTGCCCTCACCTGTCTCCATCTCTGCAATCAGCCCATTCAGGATATACCATCCCCCGCGGATCTGACTCTCGTAATGACGCATGCCGAGTACCCGGAAGGATGTCTCGCGGATCAGAGCAAAACTCCGGCTGACAAGAGGAATATCCAGTTTTTCTCTTCGCAGTTCCTGGACAATTGTCATAATTTTGGCGGAAAGCCCCTGCTCACTCAGATCCCTGAACTCCGGTTCAAAGGCGACCACCTGGCGGACGAACCGTGCCCAGGTTGTCCGCCGGATACGCAGAGGACGGATCATAGCTGCCACCCCGCCACAAACTATTTCTTCGAATGGCGACAGGACGGGAACAACGCGTTCGGGACGAAAAGCCCGGGATGCTGGTGCAGCGTTCTGGAGAGTCTGCAGCAAAATGGTCCTCCTGAAACAGGTAAAAGAGACCAGCAAGGTAGAAGCGGCTTCCAGCCGCTTTCTTTGGTCATTAAAAAATGAAAATGGTATTACTATGCCATCCATCCTGAAGAACCGGATCAGATACTCAGGTGTCCCAGGACAAGACGACGGAAAAAACGGTACCAGCGGTATCCAAGAGGTTCAGCGCCATGATCGAAGAGGACATACACCCGTTCCCCAAACCGGTTGACGGATACATTCTCAACTCCCAGTTCAAACTGATATATCTTAGTAAACGATTCCCGCTTTTGAGGACTTTCAGGATTCAAGGCAAACCGGCCGCCTCCCTCCAGACTCAGGGCAAGGCTTGGAAGACTTCTGGAAACCCCGGGGACCTGTCGCAGGATCACTGCGGGATAAACGGTATCAAGATTTTCCACCAGACGGACCTTGACCCCTTCCAAGTGGGAACGGATCAGGTCCACATCTTCTTCAGGCACCACAACCCGGACAATAAGGGCGGGATTGTCCGCCATATACCCCACAACCTGCCCTTGGGTCAGAAACTGTCCCTTGAGATTTGGTCCATCAGGCAGAATGAGTTCCCCGGCACAGGGGGTGCGCACTGTCAACTGGTCTTCCTGTTCCTGTTCCCGATGGAGCTGAGCCTTGATTTTTTTGATCTGCTCTCCGAGTATTTCCTTCTCAATGGGTTCGCCCGTAAGGCTCAGACGAAGGCGGGCATCGAATTCTTCAAGTCGTGCCCGGGCGACCCGGACCCGCATGGACAGTTCCTGATTTTCACACACCAGGACAGGCTCTCCCTGCCCTAGTCGTGTCCCCGAGGATGCGGCAACGCTGTCCACGAAGCCCTCCACACCGGCCCTGACGGCACACCGTTCCGGCAACCAGACAACGCCTTCCGCCTGGATACGGTACGGCAGGGGAACAAACCATACAGCCATGAGCAACACGGCACTCAGAATAAGTGTCAAAAAAGGCAACGGATTGGGTTCTTCTCCCGGCCGCCGTGCGGAAAAAAAGAGGCTACGTATTCCACGGACCAGGGGAAGAAGAAACCGCCATATCCCGACCCATACGCCAATAATAATGCCCAACAAGAGATATTTGCTCGCAATGAACAACGCGATCCGGAAAAAAAGAAAAATCCGGTACACAAAGGCGGCGATCCCGTACACGAAAAACCAGAAGGGTTCGCCATGGGTCGTCGCCGGGGAGGGAACCTCTTCCCGGCGCATGACATGGCGCTGCAGAAGATACGAAAAAAATCTGTTGGATCTGTCGGCAAGATTAGGAATTTCCAGAAAATCTGAAAGGATGTAATAGGCATCAAAACGCAGCAGGGGATTACCGTTGAAAAGCAGGGTTGTCACCCCGCCAATCACAGCGGTATTAAAGGCAAGGGTCCGTACAAGTCCGGGTTCCACCAGCGTCCAGACAATTACGGCCAGAGCCGCGAGAAAAAGCTCCACCATGATCCCGGCGGCGGCCACGCCCATTCGTTGGTACTTGCTCAAAAAAGCGCTCGAAGACGAGGCATCCACATAGGGAATAGGCATGAAGACCAGAAGCATGACCCCCATTTCATGAACTTCCCCCCCCCAGCGCTTGACCGCGTAGGCGTGACCGAATTCATGGAAAACCTTGATAACCGGGTACAAAAACCAGAGCAGAAGGATATTTTCCATGGCAAGGACACGATCGGCGAGATTTTCCGTGAACTCGCTCCAGTGCATGGCCATCAAAAAAAGCGCCGTCGTTACCAGGGCAATCCATATCATGGCGGCAGGAGTACTAAAGAGCAGATTCCCCACAAAACGGGTTCGCTCCAGAAAATGATCAGGGTCCAACAGAGAAAACCGCATGGCTAAGGGATAGCCGTACTTGCTCATGAGACGGTTGCGGCGCGCTGTTTTGTACCGCCGGTCCATGTCGTGAAACTCGGGGGGAATATCCGCTATGAGCAGATCAGACCGATGCAGGTGGGTAAGCAGACCGATGACTTCATCCTGGGTTGGCGTGTCTTCACCAAGGCGTTCGCTCACCTCTGTCCAGATTGCTTCCACTGTTCGTGAACCGTTCATGAGGCCGATCATGAGATATGCCTCAGGAGAAAATCTGTGAGTTTTACCTGTCACCAGATCCTGCAGCACATACCAGCTCTTCCCGCGATAGATATGCCGATGAATCCGGGCATGATTTCTGAGCCTGGGTCTCAGGTCCGCCACCTTGTACCACGAAGGGCTAAAAAGAGAAACGTGCATGCTCGCCTCCTATCCCCACCAGGTCCAGGCCCAGAGTTTGATTTTTTGCAAAAAATCCCAGGTCCAGATAGAGGCATAGCTCCTTTTGTCGATAAATATTTTGCCTACGCCTTCCATTCCAGGCCGAAGTCTCGGAGATGATTTTACCAGTTCTGCTTCGACGCGAAAGACATTGTGACCGTTTCTGGGAGAAGTCAGGGGGGTGATTTTTGTCACGGAAAAAGGAAACTTTTCCTGCGGCAGGGCGGTGAGAAGAAGTTCTCCGGTCTCACCCTCACGGATTTGCACGATATGGCTTTCATCGACATACAGAGCCACCCGATATGAATGCATGGGGGCCATGGTAAAAAGAGCCTGCCCCCTTTCCACTGGCTCGCCAAGCATCTGTGAAAGGTCGCCTTCCAGAACCAGGCCGTCAAAAGGAGCTGCAAGCCGGGACCTGGAGATGCGGGTCTGTACAAGATGGAGTTGCGCATCCACCTGTTCCAGCTGTGATTCAATGATCCTGATTTTCGACCGGTCGTACCCTGCCAGAGCTTCCTGGTATTGCGAATGGAGCTGAGCCTGTTGGCTTAGATAGGACATTTTTTCCAGTTCCAGGTCACGGTCGTCCATGGTGCACAGGATTTCACCGGAGCGTACCGTTTCACCAGCCCTCACGAAGGCGTCCTTGATATACCCGTCAAAGGGAACAACAACTATCCGCCTGGAGGTCGCTTCGAGCGTGGAATCCGCCGAAATTCTGTAGTCACCCCGTAGGATGCAGGCCATAAAAATTGTCATCCCGAGGAGTATGACAATCAGTTTGGCACCCAGATGATGTATCCCTAACAGGCTCCGCAGCTGTCGGCCCGTACTGTCCATGATCTTACGTGCCAGAGATTGGCCATTTTTTCGTTTTTCTTCCAGGGCCGGAACAGCCAGGCTTGCTACTCCCCTGCAGAAATCGATTTCTTCTTCTCGGAACCCAGATTTTCCGGACCTCTCAAAGACAAGGGCGCCGTAATATTTCTGAAGGTGATGCAGAGGAAGGGTTAAAATATGCTGCGCACCGCATTGCCGCGCAAGTGCCTCGTGTTCCCGTACCACGACCATCTGATCGTCAGGTGGCGGGAAGAGAATTTCCCTGCGCTGCAGAATGGCCTCGTCCATAGCTGTTGCTATGTTTCTCACCAAATTCATACTGCGGCTGATATCCACGCTGTGAGAAATGGCCTCCACCCGGGAACGTCTGTTCCTGTACAGCCCGAAAGACACCCTGTCACATTGCAGGCGGGACGCCGCCTCGGTCACCAGGGCCAAGGCAGCGCTCTGAAAGGTTTCCTCGGCATGGACCACGGTGAGAAGATCAACAGCTGCCTGCAGCCGCTCGATGCGGTTTTTATTTTTAGCCGTCTGTTCCCGTCGGTACAGAAGTTCCAGCCCGCGAACACCCCATTGCAGTTGTTCCATGACCTCGGCAAACGCAGTCCTCGTTGCAGCCGTGAATTCCAGGGCCGCCACGCCTATCAGATCATCGTCGATCATGACGGGATATCCGGCAGCAGCCGTAAGAACAGACCGCGAATTGCCATCCGCGGGAAGCTCCACAAGGATTCCTTCCCTATCGGCAAGAACCTGTTCGCAAAGATCCGCGAGACGTTCCGGTGTCGCGCTGGATTGAGGCCAAAGAGCAACAGGAGAATACTGCGGGGTGGCAGTATCCTTGAGCACGACAATCCCCTGGACCACTCCGGAGATCATGGAACACTGGATTACCAGCCAGTCAAAGGAATTCTCCCTGATACCCGAAGCGTCCAAAAGGTGTTCCCAGGCATCACATTTTGCACTGTGAATAACGGCCTGTGTGTCATGAACCTGATCCGACATGTAATTTTACTCCAAAAAAAATTGCGAAGCTGATGTCGAAAAAACAACCGCCATCAGCCCCGCAATGGTCTTAATATCAATGGGCGGGGATAGAGATTTCTCCGCCACGTTCCGCCACGATAAAACGTCGGACATACTTCTTTACAGTTTTCAGATCACCCCACGCTCTTTCCATGTTTTCCGAAAACTTTTACAGGATGTTCCGTGAACATGAACGCAACACCATGTCCTTCCAGCGATACGTCCTTTGAGAAAGGTTCTTTTTCAACATATCAACCCCGTGCATGACAACCTGTTCCTTGGCAGAACGCTCCCTATCGGACCCGATCTTCCACCCGATGCTACCCGCAACCACGGCGTCGAGGCCCGACATATCCATTAGCCCTTGAGCAGCATTTTGACCTTCCACGCTGCCCTCTTCTTCGGGGAGCTGATCGTTTTTCTGCAAATCGGTTCCATCAGAAGGCTCGCTGGGAAGAAGGTTGTCTTCAGG
>JAQVZR010000092.1 GCA_028708105.1 Desulfoplanes sp.
GGACAGATCGTGAAGCTGGTCAATGAGAAGAAAGGCGTGGTCCACCGTGACCAACTCACCCGCCATTGGACGGACTGGATAGATTATTGGTCCGTTGATTTTGATTTTGAAAGCAAGAGGGAAATTATCCGCGTCCAGCACCCGGAAAGCGACGAAATCGAGGAACAATGGACAGGGGACTACATCTTCGAAAACGAATGGCAAAGCTTCCGCACCAAAAAAGACCGTTCTCTGGACCTCACAAGCGTTGCCCTCGAATGTACTCCTGGACGCCGCAAGGTGGCAGTGAAGGTGGTGGATATCTTCGGGAATGATACGATGACGATCATGGAGGTGACGGTATGAGAAAAATAAAAAAAATTACGGTCAAAGAAACCGATATCAGCGTCATTCAAGTACATCAGGAATACTACATTTCTTTGACGGACATGCTCAAGGCAAAGGATGGTGATTTTTTCATTTCAGACTGGTTGAGAAATCGAAATACCGTTGAATTTCTAGGAAGATGGGAATGTATCAATAATCCGGTTTTTAATTATGGCGAATTCGCCATAATTAAAAGTCAGGCCGGACTGAACCGGATTGCCAGAGAACAGATGGGAATATTAATAAACGAGAGCCATCTTGAACGTCTGGAAGGAGACAACTGATGGGATTGCATCCACATTTTCCCCACTCTCCCCACGCCATATTGGACCCCAAAGTTCGCTGGTTTCCTGCGGACGAGGCCTTGCGTGACAAAAACATACAAGAGCTCATGCCTCCGCTGGTGCCACGGCTGCGCCTTGCAGTGAAAACATTCCGGGATAGTGGATATGAAGGCGCGAGCAGTACAAGTAAGAGTCTGCTAACCTGGTGGTTCAAGACACCCCATCTGTTGCCCAAGGCGGATGGCTCCATGGCCGAATTTGCGTATTACTTTGCCCAGCGGGAAGCATTGGAGACAATCATTTACCTGTACGAGGTAGCGAAGGCCAAAGACAAGTATGACCTGATGCAATTTGATGCCAGCGGCCAGGTTTCCCCAAAAATGTTTGACGAGACGTGGCGGCGTTACGTCATCAAAATGGCCACAGGCACCGGCAAGACCAAGGTGATGAGCCTGGTCCTGGCATGGAGTTTCTATCACAAGTTGTATGAACCGGCTTCACTCTTATCGCGCAATTTTCTGGTCATCACGCCGAATATCATTGTTCTGGACCGCATCTACAAGGACTTTCAAGGGCTGAGTATTTTTTTCCAGGACCCGGTGCTTCCTGACAATGGGTTCGGAGGGCACAATTGGCGGGATGATTTCCAATTGACCGTGCACAAACAGGACGAGGTCCACGTCATCTGTCCCACTGGCAATATTTTTCTGACAAACATCCACCGCGTCTATTCCGGAGAAGATATTCCTCCTTCTCCGGATGACGAGAACACCATGGATTATTTCCTCGGCAAACGCCCCTCCGGGAAAACCACGGATTCCAAGGTGGATCTGGGAATGATCGTCCGCGATATCGACGAACTCATGGTCATCAACGATGAAGCCCATCACATCCATGACGCCAATCTGGCATGGTTCAAATCCATCGAAGACATTCACAACCGACTGTTGCAGAAAGGCAGGAGCCTGAGTCTGCAAGTGGATATGACGGCGACCCCCAAGCACAACAACGGTGCCATTTTTGTCCAGACAGTGGCTGATTATCCCCTGGTGGAGGCGATTTCTCAAAACGTGGTCAAGCATCCGGTCTTGCCGGATGCAGAGAGTCGGAAAAAATTGCAGGAACGGCAGAGCTCGAAATTCACCGAAAAATATGCAGACTATCTTGATCTGGGCGTCATTGAGTGGCGCAAGGCCTTTGATGAACACCAGAATATGGGTAAAAAGGCCATTCTGTTTGTGATGACGGACGATACGAAAAATTGCGACGAAGTGGCCGAATACCTGGAGAACCGTTATCCCGACTTCAAAGGCGGGGTGCTGACGATCCATACCAAGGACAATGGAGAAATATCCGAAGCAGCATCCGGCAAGAAACTGGAAGAGCTGGAAAGATTGAGAAAACTGGCCAACGAGATCGATGACGAACAGAATCCATGTAAAGCCATTGTCTCGGTGTTGATGCTCAAGGAAGGATGGGACGTACGCAATGTTACGACAATCGTGGGGCTGCGGGCATATTCGGCCAAAAGCCATGTGTTGCCGGAACAAACCCTGGGGCGCGGTCTGCGCAAGATGTATCCGGGAGATACGGAAGAATATGTGAGTGTGGTCGGCACGGATGCCTTCATGGATTTTGTGGAATCGATCCAGGCGGAAGGCGTGGTGCTGGAGCGTCGGCCCATGGGAGAAGGTACGGGTTCCAACACGTCATTGATTGTGGAGATCGATACCGAAAATCCGAACAAAGACCTGGATGCCCTGGACATGGAGATCCCGGTATTGTCTCCCCGGGTCTACCGGCAGTACACCACGTTGGGGGACCTGGATATCGAAACCATCCCTTTCACCCCGTTGAACTACAAAAAATTCAGCGAGGACGAACTGCGTGAAATCGTTTTCAGGGATATCACCACCGATGAGGTGACACATACCACGGTGTTGGAGAATGGCGGCGTTGCCGATTATCGCAACGTGATCGGATATTTTTCTCAAACAGTCATGAGTGAATTGCGCCTGGTCAGCGGCTACGACGTACTCTACGGCAAAATCAAGACCTTTGTGCGGGACCGGTTGTTTGGGATGGCGGTTGACCTTGAATCCGCCCAGACCCTGCGTAATCTTTCAGAATCAACAGCTACCAAAACGGTCATCGAAACGTTCAAGAAAGCCGTCAATGCGCTGACTCTACAGGACAAGGGAAGTTCGGAAATCAGGGACACAATCACACTGAGCCGGACACGCCTTTTCACCGTCAAACAGCAGGGGTATCTGTTACCCAAAAAATCGATTTTCAACCGCATCGTCGGCGACAGCGGGTTCGAACTTGAATTCGCCAATTTTCTCGAGAATTGCACCGATGTAACCTCCTATGCCAAAAATTATCTGGCCGTACATTTCAAACTGGATTACGTCGATGCAAACGGCGATATTTCAAATTACTACCCAGATTTCATGGTCAAACTTGCCGATGACCGCATGATCATAGTCGAAACCAAGGGCAAGGCGGACGAGGATGTACCCCCTAAGATGGAACGGTTGAAACAATGGTGTGAGGACATCAACGGGGCACAATCGGAAGTGGAGTATGATTTTGTCTTCGTGGATGAGGACGGATTTGAAAAATATCCACCGAAGTCGTTTCAGGATATGCTTGATGGCTTCCGCAGGTACAAGGCGGATTGAAGAATCAACGCCCATTGTCTGTGCATAAAATCGATCTTCCCCGCCGAAGGAATGTGCAATGAAAAACCCAAGCAGAGACAGTGTGTCGCGCTTAGAGGAGCTTCCCTATATAGAAAAAACGATCGCAGCTGACCTTCCTCTGATCGGCATCAATCATCCCGGAACATTGATCTGGAGGGCCCCCTTTGCAATGTATGATGAGTTTTCTGGGTAACTGTCGTACTGACGGTAGTAGTCACCATATAAAAAACGTAAAAATAGTATAACGCCCCCCTGTCTGGATTATCTCTCCTGACAGGGGGGCGTCGTGCAATCTGCGTAGTGCGTCATATTGTTTGTTTCCTTTGCCTCCGCATGGCAGTGTCCCTTGGTCTCGCCATCACAAACAGGAAAACGTGGAGGCTTAGCCCTTGATTCTGACGGGAGGTGTTTCTTTACGGTGCGCTGTGTACTGTTTCCTGCGCACTCTCTCTTATTTCTCCGGATCAACCAGCCCCTTTACAAACCAGCGCTGCATCAAAAGCACCACCAGCACAGGGGGCAGCATGACTATAAGAGAACCGGCCATAGCCACGTTCCAGAAGGGGAGGTCGTCGGCCTGGGGAATGATATTCTGCAATCCGATGACCGCGGTCATCATTTTGGGATTGGTGGTGATCAGCAGAGGCCAAAGATACTGATTCCACCCGTAAACAAACTCAATGACCACCAGGGCCGCAATATTGGTCTTGGACAGGGGGAGCAGAATCTTTCTGAAAAAGGTCATGGCCGAAGCCCCGTCCATCTTGGCGGCCTCACAAAGTTCCTCGGGTATGGTCAGGAAAAACTGCCGGAATAAAAAGGTACAGGTAGCCGAAGCCACCAGAGGGAGGATGAGCCCTGGGTAGGTATCCAGAAGACTCAAATTCAAACTAATATCGATGTCATAGTTGGCAAACCAGTCAATAAGCCAGTTTAAATGCATCACATTGACCAGAGACTGGATAGGCCCGAGAAGGTTGGCCGCCATTTCATACGTCGGCAGAATACGCACTTCCACCGGAAGCATCAAGGTACAAAAAACCGAGATAAAAGCGATTTTACGCAGCCGATAATCAAAATATACAATAGAAAAGGCACCAATCAGGGAAACACTGATTTTACCGATGGTAATGCCCGAGGCCATGATAAAAGAATTGATCAGCTGGGTACCCAGATTTCCCTTGGTCCATGCCGTTGTAAAATTGGCCAATAAGTAATCCCCGGGAATAAGGGGCATGGGAACCTTGGAAACATCTTCAATGGGCAGACTTGCCGCAATGAGGGCATAGATGATCGGAAAGCCTACAATCAAAATTCCAAGGACCAGAAAAACATAGGTCAGCGTATCGAGTATGGGAGTTTTTTCTACCATGATCTATCCAGTATATTGAACTTTTTTCTCCACATACTTGAACTGGAGAATAGTGACGACAATAATGATACTCATAAGCACCACAGACTGAGCCGACGAAGAACCGAGATTGAGCCCGATAAACCCATCCTGATAGACCTTATACACCAGAATATTCGTTGATCCGCCGGGACCACCCTGAGTCATGGTATGGATCACACCAAAAGTCTCAAAAAACGAATAGATGATGTTCATGACCATGAGGAAAAAAAGCGTGGGGGAAAGTAAGGGCAGGGTAATGTTCCAAAACCTGCGGAAAGGACTTGCTCCGTCCATGGCAGCAGCCTCGATGAGGGATTTGGGAATAGCCTGCATGCCCGCTATAAAAAAGACAAAATTATAACTGATTTCTTTCCAGGCACTGGCCATGATGACCATGACCATGGCATCGCCACCATGCAGCACCGGATTCCAGTCCACGCCCAGAAATTTTTTAATGGCCAGAGCCACCACACCGTACGAGGGATGGAGCAAAAAAAGCCACAAAATACCGGAAATGGCCGGTGCAACGGCGTAGGGCCAGATGAGCATGGTCCGGATAATCGCCTTCCCTTTGAGAGCTCGGTTGGCAAGGGTGGCAATAAGCAATCCCAGAGACATGGAGGTGATCGCCGTCGCCAGAGAAAACATGAGCGTGATACCGATGGATTTGAGGTACAAAAAATCTGTAAAGAGGGCGATAAAATTTTTGAACCACACAAACCTTGAATAGTTCCCGAAGGGATCACTCACGAGCATGGAATTGATCAGCCCGTCAAAGGCCGGCCAGTAAAAGAAAGTCAATGTCACCAAAATCTGCGGTAAAATAAGCAGGTACGGCAGATAGGGATTTGAAAATATGGATCGTTTAATCATAAGAAACCCGAAGTAGGAATGCAAAAAACGTATACCGCCCCCTGTTGGATCAAGGGGCGGTATACACGGCTGACGATGAGAACACGCTGCTATTTTTGATAAATGTTTTCAAAAGAACGTAATTCCTTGTTTCCGCGAGTAACGGCATCGTCCATGGCCTGTTTGGGGGTCTTGGTATCATTCCAGACCTTTTCAAGCTCTTCATTGATGATGTTTCTGATCTGTACAAAATAGCCCAGACGAAGACCGCGAGAATTCTTGGTGGGCACTGCACGGTTGAGCTGTTTGATACCCACTTCCTGATAGGGCTGTTCCTTGTAGTAGCCTTCTTTCTGCAGAGCCTCGTAGGAGTTCAGTGTAATGGGGAAATATCCGGTCTGCTTATGCCAGAAGATCTGCTGTTCAGGCTCAGCTAAAAAAGCGAGGAAAGCAGCCACACCCTTGTACTCTTTTTTGGAGTGTCCTGCCAGAACCCAGTTGGAAGCACCACCGATGATGGAGTTCTGGGGATGGGCCATCCAGGACTCAACAGGCAGAGGAGCAACGTCCCACGTAAAATTCTTGACGGCTTTTTGCAGTTTGGCAATGCCACTGATGGAATCAATATATACGGCAGCGTTCTGGGCAATAAACTCAGCCTTGGGGCCCTGATATTTCTGACCGCCATACAAAAATCTCTTGTCCTTCATCCAATCTTTAAGCATGGCGATATGCGCGATGACCTGCGGGCTGTTGAATTCCAGCACACAGTCCAATCCTTCGTATCCGTCTGCCCTGGAGGCAAAAGGAAGATCCTGGATGGCACAATAGTTCTCGATCTGTGTCCAGGACTGCCATGCACTCACCAGACCAGCAGGAGCAACACCGGCTTTAATCATTTTCTGGAGAATACTTCCCAGTTCGTCCCAGGTCATGGGCTTGGACTTGGAAGGCATGGGAATGCCGGCTTTTTTGAACATGTCCGCATTGTAATACATAACCGGTGTGGACGAATTGAAAGGCATGGACATGAGCTGGCCTTTATCATTCACATAATATGAAAGAACCGCCTGAAGATAATCGTTCCAATCGATGTTGTATCCTGCGTCGGCCATGAGCTTATACACTGGGTAAATGGCCCCTGAAAGCATCATCGTCTGGGTACCGACCTCAAAACTCTGCAACAGATGCGGCTGCTTGTGGGCACGGATAGCCGCGATACCGGCGTTGAGCACTTCATCATAGTTACCTTTGTTGGTTCCGACGACCACATATTCATCCTGTGATGCATTGAATTTGTCAATCATCGCTTTGACAACTTCACCACGGGCACTACGCATGGCATGCCACCATTGGATTTCAATCTTTTTGGCCATGACATTGCTTCCAACGAGAAGCATCAACCCTGTGAGCAGG
>JAQVZR010000093.1 GCA_028708105.1 Desulfoplanes sp.
CTTTGAGACCGGCGTCATCCTCATCCTGGCCTTCACGAGTTTGGGCGTACTGGCTACGATCCTGGCCGGCTGGGGCTCCAACAATAAATTTTCCTTACTGGGTGCATCCCGAGCCGTGTCCCAGGCTGTAGCCTATGAAGTTCCCTTGTTGATCACCGTCCTTGGTGTTGTCATGTATTCGGGATCCCTTGATTTTACCTCCATCATCGGCCAGCAGGGAAGCTGGCCCTGGCAGTGGAACGTCATGCTCCAGCCCATCGGCTTCCTAATCTTTTTTGTCTGCTCCCTGGCCGAGTGCAACAGAGCCCCTTTTGACCTCCCCGAGGCTGAAAGCGAATTAACCGCCGGATTTCATACTGAATATTCAGGCATGGGCTTTGGACTGTTCTTTTTTGCCGAATATACCAACATGGTCATTACCAGCAGCATGTGCACAGCACTGTTTCTGGGTGGCTGGCACGGCCCCTTCTTCTCCGGTTGGTGGTGGTTTGCATCCAAAGTCTATTTCCTGATCTTTGTCATGATGTGGATGCGCTGGACATTTCCCAGAGTCAGGTTTGACCAGTTGCTCAACCTGAGCTGGAAATGGCTTATTCCTTTGGCACTTATCAATCTGTTTTATGTGGCGGTGCTGGTTAAATTGTAAAATTGGACATTTGCTCAGATCTACTGGGACCTTGGAGCAAACACATACACAATGCGCACCTACGGTTCGTTGTAAAAATACAACCAAAGAATACAATATGACATTTTTCGAAGAGATACGACAGGCATTCAAGGGGATCTACTCCTTGCTCGTAGGGCTCAACATTACGGGCAAAGCTCTGGTGACCAAAGTGGAAACGGTGCACTATCCACGGCAGACGGTGGACAATATCGATACCTATCATGGGCATATCGAACTTATTCCGACAGACACGACGCCTCACTTTACAAAATGCATCGCCTGCGGAACCTGTGCACACAATTGTCCTGCGCAATGTATCACCGTGACAAAGGCCGAGCTCCCTCCGGAAATAGGCGAAGATGGCAAGCCTCAGAAACCTAAAAAGGCCAAGTATCCGGAATTGTTCAAACTTGACTACAACCACTGTAGCCTGTGCGGCCAATGCGTGGAAAACTGTCCGGTCAGCGCTCTGCGATTTTCAACAGATGTGTATCATGCCGGATTTTCCCGTGAAGATTTTGAATACGATCTTCTGGCCCGTGCCAAACAGAACATTGAGGACAAGGAGTAATACTCATGGATACAATGGCGTATATCGCTTTCGGATTTTATACCATTATCTGTCTGGGCGGCGCACTCTGGGCGGTGACCAGACGCAGTTTGGTCCGCGCATTCGCTGGTCTTGTGACCTCGCTCTTGGGTGTGGCCGGACTTTATTTTCTGCTGGCCGCCCCATTTATAGGACTGATGCAGATTCTGATCTATGTCGGTGCAGTGGCTGTGCTCATCTTTTTTGCCATTGTCATCACCGGTGCTTCCCGTGAAGCCCAAGAACGAATTACCACCACCAAGAAAAAACGCTGTCTGGCCGTGCTCGCCGGTCTGATTCCGGCGTCGTTTCTGGCCATGGCTATCACCAAATATTCCCTGGTCACCAATAACACACCGCCACAGGTATCCATGGAAGACCTTGGACGGGCCTTACTCGGTCCCTACGGCTTAGTCTTTGAACTCATCTCCGTGGTCCTGTTTGCGGCCATGGCCGGTGCCGTCCTGTTAGGATTCAAGAGGAGACAATGAACCTATTTATTATGTACCAACTCGTGGCCTTGGGCATGCTTGGCCTGGGCCTGTACGGTATGCTCCTGCGCCGCCGACTTATCGGCATGCTCATTGGCGTGGAGCTCATGCTCAATGGCGCAGGATTGTCCATCGTGACTACAGCTCAGCTTACCCCTGCATCGGCGCAACTCGGCCAGCTTGGGACCCTGCTCGTCATGGGATTGGCAGCTGCAGAAGCTACTCTTGTCCTGGCCATTGTCATTGTGATCTAACGCAGGTTCAATACCATTGAGGAACAAAAAATTTCCACGCTGAAGGGTTAACCATGTCTGAAATAGTAACCAGTTTTCGCCTCATTTTTCCTCTTGTGATTACCCTTGTGGCCCCTCTTCTGATCTGGCTTTTGGGCAAAGAGCCCAATAAGCGGGAAGCGGTTTCCTTTGGTGCGGCCATCCTCACATTTTTCTCTGTGCTCGCCCTGTTTCCACCGGTCTTTTCCGGTAAAATTCTGGTCCTGCAGCTTTTTCATATTCTGCCCGGAATCGACGTCAAACTCTGCGCTGATGGTCTGACCCTCATCTTTGCCTTTGTGGCCTCCTTTTTATGGATTCTGGCCACCAGCTATAATATCGGTTACATGCGTTCCCTCAACGAGCACGCCCAGACCCGCTACTATTTCTGCTTTGCCGTAGCCATCTTCGGAGCATTGGGCGTGGCCATGAGCGCGAATATCTTCACCCTGTACCTTTTCTACGAAATCATCACCATTTTCACCTACCCTCTGGTTGCCCATCACCAGGATAAAGCAGGCTATGACGGTGCGCGCAAGTATATCGTCTATCTCATGGGTACATCCAAACTTTTTCTGCTTCCGGCCATGATTCTGACGTACATCCTTGCGGGGACACTGGACTTCCATTTGGGAGACATGACACAGGGCATCTTTCCCGCCAACGCCGACCCCACCCTGGTGACCATTACCTATGTTTTATACATCCTGGGCATTGCCAAAGCCGCCATTATGCCGTTTCACAACTGGCTGCCCTCGGCCATGGTCGCACCCACACCGGTTTCCGCCCTGCTGCATGCCGTAGCTGTGGTCAAGGCGGGAGTCTTTTCCGTCAGCCGGATCATCCTTTCAGGCTTCGGGGTTGACTTGATGGACAAACTGAGTCTGGGCATTCCCCTGGCCTATGTGGCCGCCTTCACTATCGTCGTGGCCTCCATCATTGCCATGACCAAGGACGATCTCAAGGCCAGACTGGCATATTCCACAGTCAGCCAGCTCTCCTACATCATTATCGGCGTGGCCATGCTCACGCCGGTAGCTGTGCAGGGCGGACTCATGCATATCGCCAATCACGCCTTTTCCAAGATCACCCTCTTTTTCGCAGCCGGGGCTGTCTTTGTATCCTGCAACCTGCGCAGCATCCGACTCATGTCCGGGATAGGACGAAAAATGCCCTGGACCTTCGGTGCCTTTGCCGTGGCCTCCCTGAGCATGATCGGTATTCCCCCGGTGTGCGGCTTTGTGACCAAATGGTTTTTGATCAACGGAACAATGCAAATTCATCAAACCATCCTGCTGGTCTGCCTGCTGGCCAGTACTCTGCTCAATGCCGCCTATTTTGTCCCCGTTATCTACAAGGCCTTTTTCGGCACCCCCGTACATGCGGAACTTCCCTTTGATTATGAAGCAGTCAAAGAAGCACCTCTGACCATGATCATTCCCTTGTGCATCACGGCAACCATATCTGTAGTCCTCGGGTTCTATCCTGACCCGATCATTCACATGATCCAATTATTCCGTGGTATATAATCCATCAATAATATTTCTGGATATAACATAAAAAAGGCAACTATTCGTCCAAGAGTACACCGTTGCATCATCAACCACCAACGCATTCAACCCGTAAAGAGTCGAACCATCATGAGCATAACAGCCAGCCTTTCGCGTCTGATCCTTCAGGCCAAAGCAAACGCCCCCTTGTGGAAAAAGGCCTTTTTCTCGGTCCTGGGGATTCTCGTGGGCATCAACCTTTTCCTCCATCCCCATCACGCCCACTTTGCCATGGAAACAATCACCGGGTTCTGGGCCATCTTCGGGGTCTGTGTCTGCGTGGCTATGATTCTGGTGCTCAAAAAAATTATTTTTATTCTGATCAACAAACCCGAGGCGTTTTATGACCGGTCTGAGTAATTTCATACACCCTGCCCTGGGATTCATTGCCCTGGCCCTCTTTCTTCCCTTTGTAAGGGAGAACAAAATCTGGCGCTGGCTGTTGCCCATTCCCGGCATCATCGCCATCATGGGGGTCATGTCCATGCAGGATGGCACCTATGGCCCCCTGCACTGGCTTGGCCTTAACATGGTGCTTGGACGTGTGGACAAACTGTCCATCATCTTCGCCCATGTCTTTGCCATTGAGGCCCTTGTGGGCATGATCTTCGCCATGCACGTCAAAGACAAACTGCAGCATATTGCCGCAGCGTTATACATTGCAGGCGGATTCGGGCGTGTCTTTTCCGGAGATTACGTGACCCTGGTTTTGTTCTGGGAGCTCATGTCCGTTGCCTCCACCTTTATCATCTGGCTGGCCCGTAACAAACGATCAACCCAGGCCGGGTTCAGATATTTCATTTTTCACACCATGGGCGGACTTTTCCTTCTGGGTGGTGTGTTGCTCCGCTATGCGGATCTAGGCACCTTTGCTTTTACCCCCGTCAGTCCAGGAGCAGCTAACTACTATGACTGGCTGATCCTGCTCGGATTTTGCGTCAACGCAGCAGTAGTGCCTCTGCACGCGTGGCTGCCCGATGCCTATCCCGAAGCCACCGTCACAGGCGCAGTATTCCTGAGTGCCTTTACCACTAAAACCGCCGTATACGTCCTGGCCCGAGGATTTTCAGGATTTGAAATTCTAGGTGTCATGGGTGTGATCATGGCCATTTACGGCGCTGCCTACGCAACGATTGAAAACAATGCCCGACGCATCCTGGCGTATCACATCGTCTCCCAGGTGGGCTATATGGTAGCAGGCATCGGTATTGGAACAGCCATGACTGTCGATGGTGCATGCGCCCATGCCTACGCCCATATTCTCTACAAAGGACTGCTGTTCATGTGCGCCGGTTCCATCCTCTATGCCACGGGCACAGCCAAGCTCACAAAACTGGGAGGCCTGGCATCGCGCATGCCTCTGGTCATGATCTGCTATATGGTCGCCGCCGTCTCCATCTCAGGTTTTCCCTTGTTCAACGGCTTTATCTCCAAAAATATCACCATCACCGGAGCGGCCCTGTCCCATCACACCTGGCTGGCCCTGGGTATGGAAATAGCGGCTGTAGGAACATTTCTTTCTGTGGGTATCAAGCTCCCTTACTTCGCCTTCTGGTCCAAGCCGGAATACACAGGCGAGGTCAAAAAACTTCCCAGAAATATGTATGTAGCCATGTTTATGGCCGCATTCCTCTGCTTTTTTACCGGAGTCTATCCTCAGGCTTTGTATAGACTGCTCCCCTTCCCCCTGGAATATGAACCTTTCGCTCCATGGCAGGTTCTGTCATCCCTGCAGCTTTTGGGATTCACCGGACTTGGATTTTACATCTGCCGGAAAATTATTGTTCCCCACGAAGGACGCAATCTCGATTTTGACATTGTTTACCGGTTCGTCGGCTGGGTCGGTCTCTTTCTGGCCAAATATCCCGTAGCCCTTATCGACGATTGGTGGACCTCGGTCTATCGCCGCATCGGTCTTGCAGGTCTGCTCCGCATGGCCAAAGGTTCATCCATTTTCGATGCCCAAGGTATTGACGGTGTCGTGGACGGCACAGCCAAATCAGTCCTGGGCCTCGGAGGTATTCTGGCGAAGGTACAAACAGGCAAACTATCTGATTATGTGGGGCTCTCCGCCCTGATCGGCATAGGGATCATCGCTCTGGTCTATTTTATGCGCTGATCGCGCATTGTAACGCATAACGTACGCTGTCGATGTTCTCGCAGTCTCATCTGCAACACGGTTCATATTGAGCCGTAACCATCTGCTTGGAGTCAGTATTCATGACCCTCACAAGTCTTATCGTCTTCCCCCTAATGGTTTCGTTTATTTTAGTATTTTTACGTAATGAACGGATCATCCGGTTTGTCACCCTGGGAGCAGGATTTATCGAAATGGGCCTGGCGGTTCCCCTATCCCTTTTCGATATCCACGCTCCTGGCTTCCAATTCGTGGAACATTACGCATGGGTACCCCAGTGGGGACTGAGCTATTATCTAGGCATCGACGGTATCAGCCTGCTGATGATTTTGCTGACCATCCTGCTTCTGCCCTTGTGCGTGCTTTGCTCCTGGAAATACATCGGCAAGCGGATCAAAGAATTCCATATCTGCCTGCTGCTCATGATCTCGGTATGTATCGGAGTCTTTGCTGCCCTGGACATGGTCCTCTTCTACGTCTTCTGGGAAGCCATGCTTGTTCCCATGTACCTGATCATTGCCGTGTGGGGCGGTCCCAGACGTAAATACGCATCCATCAAGTTCATCATTTATACACTGGCTGCCAGTACGCTGCTCCTGGTGGCGATCATCGCCTTTTATTTTCAGACCGGCACCTTTTCCATCCCGGAAATCATGGCCTCGAAATTTTCCTTCCGTTTCCAGTTCTGGGCTTTTCTGGCTCTGGCTCTGGCCTTTGCGGTCAAGGTTCCCATGTTTCCTTTCCACACATGGCTCCCGGCAGCCCATGTGGAAGCACCCACCGCTGGCAGTGTACTCCTGGCCTCAGTACTTTTAAAAATGGGTGCCTACGGATTTTTACGCTTCTGTCTCCCCATGACCCCGGACGCATCGGTCTATTTTGCCCCGATGATGATTGCCATTTCCATTGCATCCATCATCTATGGCGGATTGGTAGCCCTGGGCCAGAAAGACATGAAAAAGCTGATCGCTTATTCCTCGGTGGCCCATATGGGCTTTGTCACCCTGGGAATCTTCGTATTCACCGCTCGGGGCATCGAAGGCGCGGTCTTTCAGATGCTCAACCACGGAGTAACCACGGGAGCCCTGTTTATGCTTGTGGGTGCTATTTATGAACGTACCCACAGCCGTGAAATTACCGATAACATGGGCTTGGCCAAATTTATTCCGGCTTATATAGGTTTTTTTGGTCTGTTTTCCATGTCCTCTCTAGGATTTCCGGGTACGAACAGCTTTGTAGGCGAACCGGTCTATCTACTCCGGTCACGACTGCCACATCCGGGCTGAGGATCTTCATCTCCGCCGATGC
>JAQVZR010000094.1 GCA_028708105.1 Desulfoplanes sp.
GGTCTGGACCGGATAACTCTGGCCCGCGGCAGTGATCACGGGGGTGTCCTGCCCTAGGGTTTGCGTCAGGGACGCGGCATCAAGGGTGGCGGACATGATCAGGATGCGCAGGTCGTTTCTAAGTGCTTCCTGGACCTCCAGAGAAAGGGTCAGACCCTGATCCGCCTGGAGGGAGCGCTCGTGAAATTCGTCAAAAATGATCAGTCCCGTATCTTTCATTTCGGGATCATTGAGGATACGGCGCGTGAGCACGCCCTCCGTGAGCACTTCGATGCGGGTGCGCGGGCCGGTTTTTGTGTCCAGGCGCATGGTATAGCCTACCCGTTCTCCCGGGCGTTCCCCCAAAAGTTCGGCCATGCGGGCACAGACTGCGCGTGCGGCCAGCCGTCGGGGTTCCAGAACGAGGATCTTGCGTCCCGCGAGCCAGGGGGCGTCCAAAAGGTGCAAGGGCACAATGGTTGTTTTCCCTGCTCCGGGCGGTGCCTGCAAAATAGCTCGGGAATGATCACCTAATGCCCTGGAAAGTTCGGGCAGGACTGCATGGATGGGAAGTTCTTGCATGTGTGGCTCTGTGCCTTGAAAGAGACGTTCACTGGGTTCCGTCGCTGGCGTATAAAAAACTACCCGGGACAGAGATATGCTGTGCCGGGTAGTGGTGTGTTGCTTACCGAAGATGGGGCGTACGATATCTACATGGCTTTTTTGACGATCTCCAGAACAGCATCGTAGTCCGGTTCGTTGCTCACTTCATTGACCATATGTACTCCGGCGATGATGCCCTTTTTGTCAATAACAAATATGCACCGCGCCAGCAGACGGAGTTCCTGGATCAGGATACCGTAGGACGTCCCAAAGGCTGCTTCTCGATGGTCGGATAATGTCTGGACACGATCGACACCAGCAGCGCCGCACCATCTTTTCTGGGCAAAGGGCAGATCCATGCTCACCGTGAGAACCCGAACATCATCACCAAGATTAATGGCTTCCTGATTGAATCTACGGGTTTCCATATCACAGATGGGCGTATCCAGAGAGGGAACGGCAGAGACAACGACAACCTTACCCAGAAAATTTTTCAAGGCCACTGGATTCAGATCATTATCGATCAGCGTTACCTCCGGGGCTACATCTCCTTTTTTCAGTTCTTTACCGACGAGAGTCAATGGATTGCCCATAAATGTTATAATGCCGGTTCTGGTTTCCATCTCGGTCTCCTGTTGTTGAGGATTTTTGGCGCGGATATCTGCCTGCATGATAATAAAGGAATCGATTTTTACTACACATGGTCCGTCACGGTTTGTCAAAGAACTTTGTAACTATTCAGCACATTATTTATGTATACACTTTTGAGGCCCGTCACCATTCCCGTAGGGGCGACCGGTTGGTCGCCCAGAAACGGCACGGTTGTGGTCATGTACATCACCCTGAAGGACGATTATTGCATGGAAAATTCCCGCAAAATACAACCCGATACGTGACGATCCAACAGCGGGCGATTAGCCGGTGCGCCCCTTGAAAAACATCGGTGCACAGGATGATGGTCTAGAATTACGCTGAATAGTTACTCCCGCGTTATCATTTTCCGGGAATCCGGGGCAAAGGACAAATGTATCGGATGAGGCAGAACATTGCCCTAAAAAAGTAAGCGAGTACAAAAAAGGGGTTAGATTTTTCATCTAACCCCTTACATTTGCTGGTGCGCCCGGCAGGATTCGAACCTGCGACCTCCTGATTCGTAGTCAGATACTCTATCCAGCTGAGCCACGGGCGCGACAGAAGAAGTTTTTAGGGAGAAGTTTCCGTCAAGTCAACTTCTTTTAAGGGATAGTATATTTTTTATCCGGATCGGGTGATGATGACGATCAGGAGCGGTCAGATTCTATCTTGAAGTTGTCCTCTGGGTTTTGCATCCTGTCGATGAGTGTTGTCATTCTGGAGGCAAGATCGGTCAATTCCTGCAGGGAAGAAGTTGCCATTGTCATGGTAGCATCCACATTTTCGGCTATTTCGCTCACTTCCAGGGTCGATCGGTTGATCTGCTCGCTGGCTGCAGATTGTTGCTCTGCTGCCGTTGCAATACTCATCACCTGGGTTGCTGTCTGTTCGCATTCCGTCACGATCCGTTCCATGGCTTTGCCGGATTCGGCCGCACGTTCTGTACTTTTTGTCACGGATTCCACAGCTTTTTCAGTTGCCTGAACATTTTTATTGGCGCTGTTCTGGATGGCAAGGATTGCTGTTCCCACTTCTTTGGTCGCCTGCATGGTTTTTTCCGCCAATTTGCGCACTTCATCAGCGACCACGGCAAATCCTCGTCCGGCATCGCCTGCGCGGGCGGCTTCGATGGCGGCATTGAGAGCCAGGAGGTTGGTTTGGTCGGCAATGTCCTCAATAACACCGAGAACTTTACCTATGTTTTCTGCCTGAGCACCAAGACCGACCATAGATTCTTTAAGGGTTTCGGCATTGGTCTGGACTTCATAGATGGCTGTAACTACCTGGCTGACCGTTGTGGAACCGTTGCATGCCTCTTTTTTCGCTGTATCTGCGGATTCGGCGGCAGCATGGGCATGCTTGGCAACTTCGGCCACGGTGGCATTCATTTCTTCCATGGCTGTTGCCGTTTCAGCGGTTCGATTTCTCTGTTCTACTGATCCATCCCGGGCGCTGGAAACAGCGTGAGTAAGCTGCGTCGCAGCATCTGTCAGGCGATTGGAAATCTCATGGGCTTCCAGAGCCGCCTGGTTCGTGCACTCGTTATGATGCATGATTTGTGCTTCTTGAGCACGTAATTCGGTTATATCGAGATACAGGCACATCCCGCCGACGATTTTGTCATCAAGATCTTTCAGCGGACACATGTTGATCAAGACGGGAACGTCATGGCCGTTATGGGCTTTGAATATGGCGTCAATGTTATTACGTTTGTTGCCCGTATCCATACATGTCTTGATGACGGCATCTCGGTCGTCTTTGTAAAAGATTTGGGAAATACGGCGTCCGTAATATTCATGGGGGTCCTGATTGAGGGCCATCATGGTCAGGCATTCCTGGTTAAGAAAGGTAATATGCTGTTTTGTGTCTACAGTTGCACAGGGGATGGGCAGTCCATGAAGGACTCCCTGAAGATAGCCGGTCTGATGACGGAGTTCGGCAACGATGGCGTCCATGGTCCCGGGCAGGCCATAAACAGCTCCGGCTTTGAGACCATGGGATGCATCAAGATCTCCCTGGACAATTTTTTTCCCCCACGAAAGAAGCCGCTGCGCCGGATCAGTATACGCTCGTTTCAGGGCATAGCTGGTCATCAGGGCAAGGAGAGCAAACCCGGAGAGTATCGCTGCCAGCGCGGGTACGTCGTCAACGAAGATTGTCGTGATCCCTGCCATGATCATGTATCCCAATGTGTACAATGTTCCGATCTTCCATCCCATAGTCATTCTCTTCTCCAGATTGTTTCGGTCAGCGGACGTAGCAGATGTCGTTCTCTACTTCCCGTTTAGGAATAGTTATTGTGTTCTATGAGGCTTCGATACCTCGTTAAGGATGGGGACGTATCTGTGAATTCCGTACAGAGCGAAGATGAGGAGACTTCGCCGAACCGAAGCCGGCTGAGGTGTCGTTGCTCTCATCGGGGTCAACCACGGATAGGTGATCCCAAAGGGAAATGGTTGCCTGGCAGGCAATGTGGGCATAGTTTCCTTTGTAAACCTTGGTGCAAAAAAATATCTATACATGTTAATGCTACATTTTGTAGAGGGCGTTGTCATAGAAAAATGTGCACGTTTTTGTGATCCACCGGTCAATTTTTGGTATCCAGAGAACGCGATACCTCATTCTGCCGCAAAGTTTATGAGATTAAAAAATTGACGAGGCGATCGGCCTCTTAAAAAAAATGCTACATGCAATAGTGTTGCTGGATCGTCAACAACGTATATCCTAACTGACGACATACGATGAGGTAAACATGTTTAAATTTATTCATGCGGCGGATATTCATTTGGATAGTCCCTTACGTGGTCTTTCCCGCTATGAATCCGCGCCTGAAGAATCTATTCGCAATGCATGTCGGAGAGCTTTTGAAAATCTTGTGGATCTTGCCATTGAGGAAAAAGTTGCTTTTGTCCTGTTGGCTGGTGATCTCTATGATGGTGACTGGAAGGATTACAGCACGGGGATATTCCTTAGCCAGCAAATGGGGCGCTTAGGTCAGCACAATATATTGGTTTTCGCGGTTGCAGGAAATCATGACGCGGCCAACCGCATGACCAAGGCATTAGACAGTCCTTCCAATATGAAAATTTTGTCTTCCAGAAAAGTTGAGACCATAACCCTTGACGATTTGGGGGTTGTTATTCAGGGCCAAAGCTTTGGAACCCAGCATGTTGATGAGAATCTGGCCGCAGGGTATGCGCATGCTCACAAGGGTATGCTGAATATCGGACTTTTGCACACCAGCCTGGATGGTCGGGAAGGTCATGGGATGTATGCACCGTGTTCTGTGGATGATCTCCGGAACAAAGGTCATCAATACTGGGCGTTGGGTCACATCCATAAACAGGAAATTGTGTCCAAAGATCCTTGGATTGTTTTCCCTGGATGTATTCAAGGTCGTCATATCCGGGAAACAGGTGCGAAGGGCTGTATGCTTGTGACTGTTGAAGACGGGACCATTAGCGATGTGGAAAGTGTCGTTTTGGATGTCCTGCGCTGGGTGCTTTGCACCGTGGATCTGACAGATGCTGCGGCAAAGAGAGATGTCTTGGAACGCACCCGTAACGTGATTGAGAAAGAACGGGAGCAGGCTGAAGGACGTCCCCTCGCTATGCGTATCCGATTCCAAGGGGCCACTCCATTATCCGAAGAACTGGCCGCAGATCCTGAAGGTTTTGAGCAGCAGATCAAAATGCTGGGCGCAGAGATAGCCGGCAGTGATCTGTGGATTGAACGGGTTGAAAATACAACGGGGGGCAAACTTGATCTGCTGTCCAGTCTGTCTGACGACAATGCACTCGGAAAGATGCTGCGCGGTATCATGGCAACACCGGGGACTATGAACGATATTGCCGGACTCAAAGAAGTGATTGCCGACCTCCGGCAGAAAATTCCTTCAGAGGTTTTCCGGGCCGATTCTGCTTTGGATTTTACCAAAGACCAGGATCAGGTAGTCGAGCGGCTGGTTGACGAGGCCAAAAAAATGTTGATTGGCAAATTGTTAACCATGGGAGGTGCCGCATGAGAATTGATGGTCTCGACCTGATTGCCTTTGGTAAATTCACGGATACATCGCTGGATCTTTCCCAGGGAACAGCAGGACTGCATGTGATCTATGGGGAAAATGAGGCGGGCAAGAGCACGTCATTGCGGGCTCTTATTGCGTGGCTTTTTGGTATCCCTGCTCGTACAAATGACAACTTCCTGCACCCCAACCCGCAACTGCGGATCGGGGGGAAACTTCGGCTGGCAAACGGACAAGAGTTTTCTTTTGTACGCAGAAAAGGTCTAAAGGGCACTCTTCTTGAGCCTGGTAGCGATAGCGTGCTCGATGATTCGGCATTGTCGCCGTTTTTACCGGCAGGCATTGATGAGGCATTGTTTAAAAATCTGTATGGCATAGACCATACTCGGCTGATAGCCGGTGGTCAGGAGCTGTTGGACCAATCAGGCGACCTCGGGCAGGTCCTGTTCAGCGCAGCGGTTGGCACGGCGGGGCTCCGTGATATAGTATCAGAACTGCAGCGTGGTGCCGAAGAATTTTTTAAGCCCAGGGCGTCTAAGACGGTCGTGAACCAGGCATTGTCCTCTTACAAAGACGCTCTTAAGCGTATCAAAGAGGCGAGTCTTCCCGTCGCTGAATGGAAAAAACTGCAAAAAAATCTTCGTGATATTCTTTCGGATATTAGAGAGATAGAAAAAACTATCAGCAATAAAAACAAAGAAAAGAGCCGTCTGGATCGCCTGGGGCGCGTGAAAGGTGCTTTGGCGGAACGTCGTGCTGTATTAGATCATCTTGAACTGATGATTGGCGTATTGCTGCTGCCCGAAGATTTTGACGAAAAACGAAAAGTTGCCATTGGTAATCTGCAAACGGCCAGTGAGGTGCAAGAAAGGGCAGAAGCAAAGTTGTCTCTCTTGAAGCAGGAAGCAGCATCTCTCAATGTGCGCAACGAATTGCTGGAGAATGAAGATGTCATTTTGGCCATGTATAAAGAGTTGGGGGCTGTTGAGAAAATACTCAAAGATCGGCCCCAGCAGGATGGTCAACGACGTTTATTGCGTAATGAGGCTGAAAAATTATTAAAAGGTGTACGTCCTGATCTCGCTCTTAACAATGCGGACCAGCTGCGGGTCCTTCTCAATCATAAAAAATGGATTGCTGGCCTGGCAAAGCAACATGGTCTTTTGAAACAGAAAAAGGAAACGGCGGATGCCCGCTTACGAGAGATTGAAGACGAACAGAAAGCGATGACGGCGGTATGTGCTGAACAACGTCCATCTGTCCTTGATTTGAACGGATTGAATGCGACGATTGCAGCGGCCCGCAAAACCGGTGACCTTGAACATCGGCTGGATGTTTCCCAAAAACGGGCTGGGCAGGACGCGGTTACCTGCGAGAGTGAACTTCTCCGGCTTGGGCGATTTTCCGGCACTATCAAGACGTTATCAAAAATTGCTTTGCCCGTGTCTGAGACCTTGGATCGATTTGAGAAAAAATTTGAATTTCTGACGGATACAGTCCGAGAGGGTGAACGCAAATACAGGGAATTGGACGACGAGAAGAAGCACGCAGTGCAAGAATTGGAATCGCTGTTGTCGAAAAACGATGTTTTGACCATTGCCCAGCTTGAAGAATCACGGGAGAGCCGTGATAGGGGATGGGGACTGATCAAACGTAAATATATTGAACACGAAGATGCTGAGCAGGACATCGATGCATTCACTTCAGGCGGCAATCTCTCCGTGCTCTATGAGCAAAAGGTGGAAGCCGCAGATCATG
>JAQVZR010000095.1 GCA_028708105.1 Desulfoplanes sp.
GCCAGACTTCATTCAAAGAACTATACAACTTTTGTAAATTATTTCAAATAGCTACCACAGTCAAGCACCCTTTTCCGCGGCAGGAGAGAGTATCTATCCAAGCGCCCTCTCCCTGTCAACCGTTATTCTCATCTTTTTGAAAATTCCTTATCGGAACATCCAACCAGAAACCGGGCTGACAACCTGATATTTTCAATGATCCTGGTAATTCATAAATAATTTCAATCTCTTGTCATGAGTGCCTGCGCCTTCACGCCTCCACCCTGGTCAAGAGATGAGACAATTATGCCTGGAGAATACCTTTGTCAAAGACTTTCATTAAAAAAAAATTGAAACAGGCAATCTATTGTAATTACTAAATATTATTTAAAACAGAATATTGGAAAAATATTTTTTCTAAAAAATTTCTGCTGGAAAAAATCTGAAAATATTCCCTATTATCGCGTTCCGCCTTGCTTTTCATACCCACGCATAAGAAAGCGTTCATTTTTTATGCTCTTGTTCGGGACTCACATTCAGTGTAAAGAAGTCTACTTTACGACCGTGCATTACACTATGTCTGTTTAGGAGCAAGGTTATCCGGTGCGACTCCGGAACGGTACTGCCGCTGTATTCACATTGTAAGTCAGCCCCCTGCCCTGAGCTCTATGCCGCAACCGGCATGTGTTCCACACTCTTCCCTGCAGCAACAGGCTTGTCATTTATCTAATGGCAATTGCCCCTAGGACAGTTTCATGACCAAACAACCCGTTATCACCCGCGAAAGCGCTAAAATGGCCCTGGAAGAACATCTCCGATTCCAGGAATCCGTCAGTTCAAAAAAGTATCAGATCAGGGACCGCAATGGCCGACTTCAGGAACATTCCTTCAAGGATGTCAAAAACAGACTTTGTCGCGAGTTTCTTAAACACTCCCGTTTTGACAAAGAGGAAAACGAACAGGTCTGCGAAATCCTCCAGACAGGACGCTTTATCCCCGCAGGTTCTATTCTAAGCGGTCTCGGCAACGATTACAGCAAATGCTCTCTCAGCAACTGCTACCTGGCTAAAATCGAATCCGATTCTCTTGAAGGAATTTTTGAGGCTCAGAAAAAACTAGCCCGGACCTATTCCTATCGCGGAGGAAGCGGGATCGACATCACTATCCTGCGCCCCGAAGGAGATCCCGTAAACAATGCGGCTGTCAGCTCTTCAGGCGCGGTCAGTTTCATGCCTCTTTTCAGTGAATTGACCAATACCATAGGACAAAATGGCCGACGTGGCGCACTGATGATCTCCCTGGATATCCGTCATCCCGACACAAGGCGTTTCATCTGGAGTAAAAGCAACCCCGAAGAAATATTCGGCGTGGATTCCCTTACAGGCAAAACTCAGGATGTCTTTGGTGCGAACATCAGCCTCAAAGTTACCGATGCGTTTATGCATGCGGTGGAAGAAGATCTGGATTGGAACTTCATTTTTCCCGATCGTACAAAACTGACCGGCACTGTGATTGACGCATCAACCCTGCAACTGCTCCCCGAAATATATACAGCCCTTGATCCTCAAAAAGAAGATCGCATCGAAGCCGAAATTATCTATAAAATTATTGCCCTTGATCCCGCAAACCATACCCTCACGCTTCAACCTGACTTGCCAACCAGTGAAGAAATGGAAGCCTTCCCTGAAGGCAAGCTTATATTTTCTGTTTCCAGGCGCCGCAAGTATGGCTCCGGCATATTTGATCCGGTGCGCTCCGTGTATAATGCCCTCTGGGACGGCGACTACAGCCGCTGGCAAAGTTTAGGGCTTCCTCTTAAAACGTATGCCACCGTTAAGGCCCGAGCATTGCTTGAAGAAATCAGTGCCTCAGCCTGGCAGTCCGGCGACCCGGGGATTCTGTACCTGGATACCACCCAGAACAATACTCCGGGGACCTATATTGATCCTTTACGGCTCAAGCCCATGTCGACCAATCCATGCGGGGAACAAAGCCTGGGATACTGGAACAACTGCCTGCTTGGCGCAATTGTGCTGCATAAATATGTAGACAATCCCTTTACCAAGGAAGCCAGATTCGACGCCGAATTATTCAAAAAGGATCTCGCTCAGGTTGTCGCCTTTATGGATACCATGTCCGATCTCAACCAGGACAAGCACCCTCTGCAAGAACACCGCGATGCAGACAAATATGGCAAACGCATCGGCATTGAGTTCACCGGCCTTGGTGACATGCTGGCCATGCTCGGCATGCCCTACGGTAGCGAGGAATCAATCAGCTTTATCAAAAAAATCATGCGTGACAAGGCCATCACGGAAATCCAGGCCAGTGCGGATATCGCCAGACGATTCGGCGTGGTGGATGCATTGAAAAGCCCGGATGCCAGGAAACGTTTTCTGGAATGCCCGTATATTACCAATCTAGGTCTTCCCAAAAAACTACAAAAACAGATTCTAGACACAGGCCTACGTCATACAGCCTTTAATACCGTCGGGCCATCCGGTTCCATTTCAATAATGTCAGATAATTGCACTTCGGGGATTGAGCCTGCATTCCTGTTCAGCTACACCCGCGAAACCCGCCTCGAGGCTGGCAAAGTCTTTGAATTCATCCACATGCCACCGTTAAAATGGATGCTCGAGACCAATCAGGAAGAGCTGTTCGGAAAGTATACGGCTCAGGAACTCAAAGAAAAACTCCACTATGTCCAAGCCGATGAACTGGATTATATGGATCGCATCCGGCTACAGGCTGCCATTCAGGAATTCACAGACAGTTCCATCTCTTCAACCATCAATCTGCCCGAAGATACGCCCAAAGAAATTATCTTTCAGATATATCTCCAGGCATGGAAACACGGACTAAAAGGGGTGACCATTTTCCGCAACGGCTGCAAAAAAGGCGTGCTGGGCAAGCAAGAAGAGAAAAAAGATCCTGAACCCACCATGCTCGGCCGGAATCCCTCACTGCGCGAGCGAGAACTCAAGGATATCGAGCGGGGTGAACGTCATCGTGTTATGTGGAAAGGTTCCAAGATGTATATCATCGTATCCCTGGATGAATCGGGGAATCCCATTGAGATCTTTGTCAAACTCCCCAAAGAAGCTGGGCTTGGCGGAGATGGCATCTACAACGAACAGGTCTTTCAGGAGAAATACTCCCTGTGGGAAACCATCACCCGCCTGGCCAGCCTGCTCCTGCGCGTGGGGATGCCCATCGACCGCATCATCACCCAGCTGGACCGCTCCAGCTACAATATTATAGATGCAGCGGCCATCATTGCCAGGATTCTACGTCACTATGTATCATTGGATATGGATGACCAGACCATCGTGGCCAAAGGACTCGGCGACCCCTGTCCGGAATGCGGTCAGAACGCCTATGTGCCGGAAGGTGGATGCAAGATATGCAAAGCTTGTGGGTATACGACCTGCGGCTAGCTCCAGAAAGTAACCGAAAAGGCTGGTGCAAACGCTCCAGCCTTTTTTTATATCCCACAATGATCTGAATACTTACTCGGATACCTGTTCTCGTCAGATAAATATCATCTCAACAAGCTACCCTCTACATATCCAAGGACTCAAGCAACCGGCCAGCGGTCCATTGTTCATTGACAATATGTTCTTTCCTGACCTTTGGGAGACGTTTGATTCTCCATTCCACACCAAAAGCCAACGATTTTGAATCCATACGAACAGTATAGGCAAGTTCCACTGCTTTTTTTGCCCTGGTATATCTCGCACCTTTGCCCTGCACATGTTCGATGAAACGTTTGTGTGCATCAATTGCCACACCTGTGTACAAGGAACCATCAACACAGCGCACCATATAAACATACCAAGGAATCGACTTCATAATCCCGTCCGCTGCTCATTGATCGCCCTCACAAAAGCACCAGCAAAGGCAATAGCATTGCGAGACAGGAGTTCGCAAGGATGACCGGGATTATGGGGTCCAAACCCTTCGGGACGCAATTCCTTGCACAACAAGGTACCAAAACGTGCTTCAAAATCGCGGGCAAAACTATTGCACCAGCCAATGATTTTGCCATCGGAGCAACCACGTGCGCGTCCCCAGATGCCAAGGAACATTAGCCCTCCTTCCACCAAGCCGCATTGGGCACCATATTCTCCGGCACCATGCATACCCAGGGCTGCGTCTAAAACCTGGGACTGGAGGTCCACATCAAATATTTCTCCAAGAATTTTCAGCGACGCCGAGGCACAATTGATATCATCCTGCCAATAATATTGTGCAACACGTTCGCAGATAAGTTTTTCCAAGGGCATTATTTCTCCGACGGGCTATGCATACAAGTCCACAATTGTTAACTATCCGAACACCTTCATCCCTATTTTATGATGGCCCGCCCAGTCAAAGCATTCTTCCTCGTAAAGGATATTCGGCCTCTATTGTCTGCCAACGTCCAGGGGAAAATTTTTTCCCTGAATATAAGACCGAACCGAATGTAACCAATCAAGCGCGTCCAACGACAAGGTCAATGTGCATATCAATGACGATAAACACCGAACCAATCCCCTCAAACAAACATCTTTACGCACAGTCCAGGTTCTGAATGAGGCATAATGGCATCCAGCCGCAATATAAGTATTCTTCACAAAACGATGAGGACTGCGTATCGATATCACGTATCCTTTCGGGCGACGTGGATGCCTATGAAACAATTGTGCATCGGTATCAGGACATGGTGACCATGATCGCGAATCGGCATGTTCCAAGGCCTGCCGTCGAAGAAATCTGTCAAGATACGTTTATACGGGCATACAAATCGCTCGCAACATTTCAAGGTAAAGAAGCGTTCTCCCACTGGCTGGCAAAAATCACCACCAGAGCCTGCCACGACCACTGGAGAAGTGTTTATAAAAACCGGGAAGACACTCTCACTTCCATGACCAGGGGAATGGAAGATTGGGTAAAAAAAACCTTGGACACTCACAGCCAGGCAGAATTTGAAACGCACGTGCACAAGGATGAAGCCAAAGAGACCTTGAACTGGGCTCTTGATCACTTATCACCACAGGACAGGATGGTTATCACACTCACGCATCTTGAAGGTCACTCCATCCATGAAGCGGCCGATCTCCTGGGGTGGAGCACTGCAAATGTCAAAGTTCGGGCCTTTCGCGCACGGAAAAAACTCAAAAATATTTTGGAAAAAATTGCAGGGGAGGACTAGGAATGCATACCCAGAACATACAAAAACTTGAGAAAGCCCTCAAAAATGTCCAGCAATATCAGGATACCAAGGTATCGCTATCTCCTGTTTTTGCAAACAATGTTATGCGAGAAATCAGGCGGATGCAGATAACATATACCGAAAACTGGATGGACCGGGTGGAAGGCATGCTTTTGCCTTGTGCATCAATCACCGGCCTGGCAACCATCGTCCTGCTCCTCTTCGGATTCATGACCTTTTCACAGATAGAGAATGAAATTCTGACCCTGATTTCCCAGGATGCAACAGGCATTGTATCTATCCAGCTTCTCGGCTTATAAAAAAAATAGTAAAAACAACAAACAACGCATACCCCGCAAGACTTTTTTGTCCTATTAGCTTGGTATAATACAGCACAAAAACAGGTTGCAGCGCCCCGCAAATCTGGAGAACACAATGAATAAATGGAAAATATGGATAGTCCTGAGCATGTTTTTTATTTCAGGGATGGCTGTTGGTGCCGTCGGGTCGACACTGTTCACACAGTATCGGATCAAACACATGTTCAGTTCCGGCCCCCCTTTTCCTGAAAAGCGTCTTGCCCGTCACCTCATGGAGACGCTTGACCTGTCACCGGAAGAAGCAAAAAGAACCAAAATTATTTTTGATCAGCTGGGCAATGATCTGCGAAATCTCAGGGATAAAACCCACCCACTGATCACAGCTATTTTCGATAAGGCCAAGACAGAGCTTAAACAATCGCTCCCCAAAGAACGTCACGCTCAGATCGACAAGGCCATGTCACCCCCGAATCATCCTCCTTTTGCACCGCCGCCACCACCGCCTTTCTAGACCCCAAAAAACGCCGGAGCAGTACTGCTCCGGCGTTTTTTGGGGAATATCTGTTCGTATAGCTCTGCTCAAGCAGGCGGCAAGACCTTGACGGGGGATAATTTTTCACCGGCCCGCACAACCTGTGAATAATATCGTGTCCCTTTTTTGTTTTGGCCGTAACGCATGGTCACTGAGTCCCCGGCCTTGAATGTATCCAGGTCAATATCTTCAGCAACAGGATAATATTTTACACCGTCGATGGTAATGACATGAGATTCAATCTTCTGGATAATCCCGGTCACCTTATATATATTTCCGGCATAACTTAATGATGCCATCATACACAACACGCAGAGGAAACAACACACACGTCTGATCATAGCCATTCTCCTGCCGATCTCAGCAATCCTATTCGTCATCATATTTCCACCAATACAGTTCCACTCCGGCATCGCTATCAAGAAACCTGTTCACAATCGTATTTCCGGCACTGGCTTTGAGCACACTTCCGCCCCCCGGGCCGGTGATAATATTTATGGCTGACGGTGGAGTACTGTCTTCAACATAAAAATAACGATCACTGATACCTTGTTTTTTCGTTGTTGCATCCAGATCAAAAGCTGAATCTCCATAGCAATATCCCAAGGCATAAAACAGCGCGGTACCTTTGGGAACACAGGGATCATCATCTGAAGGGATATAGGAATCAAAGTATATTTTTTTGTTAAACAGCCGGGCAGAATTGGTAACTTTTTCGCCGCTGTGATCCAAACCGCCCTCATAGCCAACGCAATCATCCTGGGCGTCCAGACGGATATACCATCCCTGAGCCTGAGAGAGATAATCATCACCCAGCACAGCCTTCAAATCCAGCTGCTCCTGCGCTGTAAGCGACGTATTTTCATCAAATTCATCACAAGTGATATTCATTAGATCTCCTTCATCCAGGGGG
>JAQVZR010000001.1 GCA_028708105.1 Desulfoplanes sp.
GCGGGAAACGTATCGCTATTCCGGAAGAAAAAATTCCTCAAGCTTCAAAGTTCACATTTCTCTGCCCCTATTGTCGGGAAAGGGTAACCGTGGATAAGGAGGCTCTGCCTTCATTGACGGAGGACACGGCCCGCCGGCATGCTGTTCCCGATTTTCGCAGCGAAGAAATGCAGGTGGAGCTGGATGCGTTTCCTCCGGGTGTCCGGACTGTTTGTATCTATATCCGCGACACCAGATGGAAAAACCGGGTGGAAGACTTTTTTTGTCAAAAAAACTATTATTGTGTTCTTCCCGCTGTACCTGCCGAGGCCCGGGGAAAACTTCGACTCCAGCACCATGACGTCGTGATTATTGAAGATTCAGTACAGGCAGCGTCATTGATGGAGGAAATCAACCGCTGGCGGGGATTGCAGCGCCGGGAGTCTAATGTCGTTTTACTGGGCTCAGGAGCCTCGAGCCTCCAGCCCGAAGAGGCCTTCCTTCGCGGGGTGAATACCTATCTGAATCTTGAGGATTCAGAGCGGGCCGGGGAGCTGCTTGATGCGTGTCTGAAAGGATATGAACTCTCCGTCAGCCCCTGGATCAAGGCCAGGAAAATGGAGCCTGGAGGTTCATGAGCTTTTCGAGAGTGTCCGACTTGCAGGCCCGGGTCCTGAATTGTTTACAGACCATCCTGGAACTGGAATTGGAACTGAAACAATTGACCTTGAGTTCGAGCATGCTCAAGGATTTTGAAGAACTTAAAGACCTTGTTGCCCGGATCGATGACCTGGCGCTGAAGGAAGAAGAGGTACTGCGCATAGAACGCGCGACGGCTCAATTCCTGGAGGAGCTCAAGGAACCGCTGGCTTTGGTTGCCAGCAGCAAACCCCCATCCTTTTTGCAGTGACGGAATAATTATGTTTTGGGCACGTGTGGTTTTGATTCTTTTTTGCCTTCTTGACGGGCTTCTTGCTTCTCAGCTGATCTGGGGGAGCAAAGGAGCGATGGAATATGTCCATCTGCGGCGGACATATGCGCGTCTCGTGGCTGAAACCGAGGCCTTGGATACCCGCAACATGGTCCTGAGCGAAAAAATCCGTAGCCTGAAGAATAATCCTGCGTATCTGGCACGTGTTGTCCGCGCTGAGCTGAATTTTGTTGGTGACAAGGATATCGTGTATCTTTTTGAATCGTCTGCGGAAGCATCGTTACCCCCCGACGGCATGCCTTGACCGGTACAGACGATGATCTGCTGCCTGGCCTGGTCCAGTGGCCTCCCTGCAAGGAGGATTTTCGTGTACCCATGAAACCATCTGGCCATTTACGTGGACGTTCAAAACGGGTTTGCGATCGGGCACTATCACCCCTATTCCCCGGAGAAGTGAACAATGCAGAATAAAATCAACGTGTATGAAGAAATATTGGCGATGGAGCCCGGTTCGAAGCTTTTTTTCCCCCTGGCCAAAATGCTTGTGGAGACGGGAGAATATACTAAAGCAGAAAAAATATTGCTCCAGGGTCTTGGGGCGCATCCTGAATATTTTGAAGCCCGTCTCCTGTTGCTGGATGTTCTGGAGTATCTGGGACGCGAAGACGAAGCCCTGGGCCACTGTCACCAGATACTGGATCTGTTGCAAGGGGCCCAGGGATTCTGGGCTGTCTGGAATCGGATTCTGACCGCAAACGGAGAACGCGATACCAGGACGGCTCTTGCCTTTGTCCAGGCGTCTTTGCAGGGCAGGGCGATCACCTGGGCGGATGTTTTTGCACGGGGACTTGATTCTGTGCTTGGAACAGCAGAGGAGGGGCGTGTTTCTGTTGTAGGAAGCGTAGGCGCTGATCTTGACGGACGGGATGCCGTGGAAGCGTCGGCTATGCACAGTACTGCTGTCTTGGCGGAGGATCATGCTGCGGGTACAGAGGTGGTGTCGCAGAAAGATGTGCCTTCAGCTGATCTTGTGCCCGCAGGTGGGACAGAAGCAAGTATCGAACCTCGGGAAGTGCTGGAGGAGGAAGCGGACAACGCCAATGCTCCGGAACGTGCAGCGCAGGTGCAACCTGCATCCGTCCCCGAGAGAAGGGAAGAAACCTGGTCGGCGGACGCAGATGTTTCTGTGGTGGAAAATCTGCCTGAGACAGAAATTGAAAATACGCTTGAACCCAGTCAGGATGCTGATGCTGAAGAAGTGGATGATATTGCTATGAATTCGGATGTACGGACCCGGACCATGGCGGATCTGCTCATGAAGCAGGAGGAATATGCCCAGGCTGCGGTTATCTATGAAAAGCTATGGGAAGAAAGTGCTCCCGGATCGGAACGCCGGGAACTTTACGACGCACTGACAACGGCCCGTGGCAGGATGGAAGATGAGGCCAACGACGATACGCCCCAGCCATCCATGGGGAATGGCGCCATGGATGATGAGGGCCAGGCCTCTTCGGATGCCCTGCGTACGTTATCGGCGCTGGCCGAACGCCTGGAACAAAGAGCAAAAGAAGGCTGACTTTTTGTTTGGGGGCTCGGGTCGCGTAAGGGGGTGCTGGCCGGGGATGTTTTTTTGTATCGGTCCCCGGGGCACGTAGTATGTTTTCCCGGGCTTTGAGCTCTTGTACCCATCCTCTTTTATTTTATATTCTGTCTGCAGCTGTCCTCTTCATGCTGGATGGCGAGGAGTTCTTCGGAACCGGCCACGCATCTATAATCCCCATGCAGGACAGCGTGATACATAAGCCTGTACTAATGATCATGGCCAATTCCCCGTGTTAAGGTGTATCCTTGAGAAGCCGAATATTCCGTGCCAGCGGTGTACCGTGTCATCCCTGATGAACGCATTCACCGTTCCTAGAGGACGCCTTTATTAAATTTGTATACCCAGGAGGGTGTGTCATACATGCGAAGAGTTCTGCTGATTTTCTGTTGTCTTTCGTTGTCTTGTGGGTGCTCCATGGTCAAGACGAGCAAAAAATGGTATCGTGAATATTTGAATACGAGCCCGACGGTTGAACTGACGGTACAGGCCGAACACGAATGTGCACCTCTTGATTTTGCTTCTCTTTTTGTGCCCGTGGATACCCGGCTCAACGCTTTTGTGCAGGACCTTGCTGCCCAGGATACCTACCCTGCAGACCAGTGGCTTGATACGTTTATGCAGCGATATCCATGGCTTGGGAGCATTACTGCCGTGAATAGCAACGGAGAAGTCCTGGACCAGCGGCTGAACGGAGAGAAAAAAGACGCAGACTTGGCTGCATTGTGTGCCGGAGATTGGAAGAATCGTCAGCCACGAGGCAGTTTTGGGACCGATGAATCCGGGACGGATATCTTTTTGACCATGCCTTTTTTCAAGAATAATACGTGGAAGGGATGCCTTGTGGCCCGTTTTTCTCCCAAGGATCTGGTTCGTTACAGTCCTCACAGTGAATCCATCGTTATGTTTGGTCCCCAGCAGGAGATCCTTTGGCCCGGTCAGTATGGGGAACGGATTGATAGCCTGGCGGATCATCCCTGGAGTGATTTGCTTAAAGAAAAGGTCAGTGGTGAGATCAAGGCCTATGAGCAGAAATTTTTCTGGCTGGGCAGGGCGTTCGCTGGAACGTGGTTGATTTATATTGTGCATGTACCTGAGTAATCCATACTGCGGGACAACTGCGCATTGCTTATGTATAATGTATACGGGCAGAGTCTGAGGCCATACGGTTTTTAGCCCTACTATTGCAGGGAATACGCGATCAACAAGGAGGAAATCCTTTGAACGGATATGGACAGCAGCATAGCAGCAGTGTCTCAAGCCAGGGAGGATCTATGCGCCAGGTTACGGTGACGGAACATCTGCTTGTGCATCAAAGAGAATCGGATATGGCAACCGGTCGTTTTACCCGGCTTCTCAATGAGATTATCTTGTCGGCCAAACTCATCTCGCGTGATGTGACCAAGGCCGGTCTGCTCAATATTCTGGGGAAGACGGGCGAGATTAATATTCAGGGGGAAGAAGTGCGTAAGATGGATGATTACGCCAACCGCGTCCTTATCCATCGGCTTGAGCGTGCAGGGGTTCTCTGCGCCATGGCCTCGGAAGAAAATGCCGATCTGATCGAAATCCCGGAAAGTTTTCCCGTGGGCGATTATTTTTTAGCCTTTGATCCCTTGGATGGGTCTTCAAACATTGATGCCAACGTGAGTATCGGCACCATATTCGGGATCTACCGGCGCAAGGGGGGCAAGGAACGTGAAGTCACCCTTGGTGAGGTGCTCCAGAAGGGGAGTGAGCAGGTAGCCGCAGGGTATATCATCTACGGTTCATCCACCATGCTGGTGTACACGGCAGGTAACGGCGTGAATGGTTTTACCCTCGATCCCAGTGTGGGCGAATTTCTGTTGTCGCATCCCAATATCCGCATTCCCGATGAAGGCAAAATTTATTCTGTTAATGAAGGGTACTGGGATTACTGGGACGACGCGACCAAAGAAGCTGTTTCCTATTTCAAGTCTCCCGCCAACCACCCGGGAAAGACCTATTCCTCACGCTATATCGGTTCTCTCGTTTCCGATTTTCACCGCAATCTTCTGTACGGCGGGATTTTTATGTATCCCAAGGATACGCGTGACCCCAAAAAGACGCATGGCAAACTCCGTTATCTCGTGGAAGCCGCACCTATGGCCATGATTGCCGAGCAGGCCGGTGGAATGGCCATTGATGGGGCCCGACGAATTCTGGACATAGAACCGCAGGAGCTCCATGAACGTGTTCCGTTGATTGTCGGTTCCAGGAATGAGGTTTCGATGGTCAAGGAAATCTACGCAAAACACAGTAAAAAAGCATAACGCCATGATGTGTCTCGGAATTGAGAGCTCGTGTGATGAAACGGCCATGGCCCTGGTACAGGACGGGCGTTTGCTCGGCGAGCAGATTGCGTCACAGGTGGATATGCATGCGGTGTTTGGCGGGGTTGTTCCTGAGTTGGCCTCCAGAGAGCATTTGCGGCTTTTGCATCCCCTTATGGACGCTTTACTGCAGGATACCGGTGTTTGTCTCTCGGATATTGATTCCATTGCTGTTTCCCGGGGACCTGGCCTTTTGGGCAGTCTGCTGGTGGGTATGGGCTTTGCCAAGGGGTTGTCCTTTGCCCTTGGCATCCCGCTTTCCGGAGTCAACCATCTCCAGGCGCATCTCCTGGTCGCCGGTCTGGAAAAGCCATTGATCTTTCCGGCCATTGGATTGCTGGTTTCCGGGGGGCATACCCACATTTATCGGATGCAGTCCCCCCTTGCTTTTGAGTTGCTAGGCAGAACGATTGATGATGCTGCCGGGGAGGCCTTTGACAAGGTCGCAAAACTTTTGAATTTTCCCTATCCCGGGGGCAAACATATTGATAGGCTGGGTCTGGGGATTGCCCCTGATACACATCTTCTACCCCGACCCTATTTGAGCAACACGAATCTTGATTTCAGTTTTAGCGGTCTCAAGACCGCGGTGCTCAAATACGTGCAGGACCATCCCCAACTGGTGCTTCCCTCAATGGATACCGTAACCGGGAAGGATTTTGTGCCTGCCCCAGCACTGGCCGTGTTGTGTTCGTCCTTTGCCTGGACAGTGGCCGATACCTTGCGGGTTAAGGTGGAGCGGGCCCTGGATCGGTTCCCCGACACGCAGGGGCTCTATGTGGCCGGTGGGGTGGCTGCCAATAGCGTGATCCGGGCGACCATGCACAGGGTCGCCCGGCAGCATAAGCTGGAAATACGGCTTCCTTCTCCCTGCCTGTGCACGGATAACGGGGCGATGATCGCTTTCTACGGGGAAATTCTGGCCCGAGCAGGGTTGTATCATAACCAGGATCTTGAGGCCATTCCTCGAGGGAAGCCCATTCCCTGGGACTATAAGAGTTGACAGGACTTCGGCGGGTCACTATTTACAATCAGTTACGAAATTTCGAAATGCATACATCCTAGGTGTTATGGGATGGGCAAATCATTAAAGGAGAATACTATGGCAAATCAGGTAGCAGATAGCTCGTTTGAAGCGGATGTATTGCAGAATGACCTGCCGGTGTTAGTTGATTTCTGGGCTCCCTGGTGTGGACCTTGCCGGGCCATCGGCCCCGTTGTCGAGGAGCTGGCGCAGGAGTATGAGGGCAAACTCTCCATCGTGAAGATGAATGTGGATGAAAACCCATCCACCCCAGGCAAGTATGGTATCCGGGCTATTCCGACGTTGATCCTGTTCAAGGGCGGCGAGGTCCTGGAGCAGGTTACTGGTGCTGTATCCAAGACAAGTCTTAAACAGATGATCGACGACAAGGCCTTCTAGGCATGAAGGTCTATGATGCGGTAGTCATAGGGGGCGGTCCCGCAGGAGTTACGGCCGCCCTTTATCTTGCCCGGGCCGGGGTTTCTCTGGCGTGGATAGAAAAGCTGGCACCAGGCGGGCAGGTTCTCAGTACCGAAGTCATTGATAATTATCCTGGATTTCCCAAGGGAATCAAAGGATATGAGCTGGCGGACCTTTTTGAAGCTCATCTGGACGGGTACGAGATGGACCGGTATCACGATGAGGTGTTTGAGGTCCAGGCCGAGCCTGGTGAGCACCGCATCAAGGTTGGGGAAGAGTGGATTACAGCTCGTTCTCTTGCTGTTTGCACCGGTGCCCGGTGGAGAAAATTGGGCATTGAGGGCGAGGAACGCTTTGCAGGTAAAGGCGTTTCGTATTGCGCTCTGTGTGATGGGAATTTTTTCCGGGGCCAGGATGTCGCATGCATTGGTGGCGGCAATACCGCTCTTGAGGAATCTCTGTATCTGGCTAAAATGGTGAACAAGATCTATCTTGTCCACCGTCGGGACTGTTTCCGGGGCGATCGGGTGTATCAGGACAAGGTCATGTCCCACCCGAAGATTGAACTGGTTCTCCATGCGGTTCCCCAATCCTTTATCGGCGGTGATGAGGGCTTGACTGGTCTTGTTGTGCAAGATGTCAGGACTGGAAAGGTTAAAACGCTGCCCGTGGCAGGGGCCTTTATTTTTATCGGTCAGGACCCCGAAGCCCGTTTTCTCCCATCTATCCTGAACAGAGATGCGTCCGGTTTTTTGCTGACCGACATGTCCATGCAGACCAATATCCCGGGCATTTTTGCCGCCGGAGATATCTGCTCCAAGGCCTGCCGTCAGGTAGCCACCGCTGTGGGGGATGGAGCTACGGCCGCCCACAGCATACGTTTATATCTGGAAAAACTCAATGCGTAAAAAAAGTTTGCAGTCCTTTGTGCTTTGTCTGGTACTTTTGTCCTGTTCCGGTTGTGGCGTCATTGATGCTATTTTTTTGGCCCCGCCTGATGATACCGCTCAGGAAATGGCGGAACTCGGGAACGAGGCCATGCAGGCCAAAGAATATGGCAAGGCAATCGAATATTTTCAAAAACTTAAAGATAGGTATCCGTTCAGCCCGTTTACCACTGCGGGGGAATTGAGCCTTGGGGATGCCTATTTCCTGGATGAGCAGTATAAGGCTGCAGCAGAGACGTATAAGGAATTTGAGTCCTTGCACCCCCGCCATGAGTCCATCCCCTATGTGCTGTTGCAAATCGGGATATCTAATTACAGTCAATTCGAATCCATAGATCTTCCCCAGGATAATATTGTCGAGTCGTTGGAATATTTTCGTCGGGTCAAGACGGAGTATCCAGGCACGCAATTTGCCGAAAAAGCGGAAACCTATATTCTCAAATGCAAGCGCTATATTGCCGAACATGAGATATTTGTGGCCGATTTCTACTGGAAGGCCGAACGGTATGAATCAGCATGGATGCGTTATGACTATGTACAGAAAAATTTTCCTGAACTGCCCGATATCGTTCGTTATGCACAGATTCGGGGCCGTCAGGCATATGTCATGTACCAGGAAACCATATCTGAAAACGTGAGAGAAAAAGAGCAGGGCAGCTGGAAGCAATGGTTTGACTGGTTGTAGTCTCTTTTTGGGGTCAGGGAGAGATAGCTCTCTACTTAGCGTTGACGAGACGTAAGTAAGACGGATAAAAAATAGCGGCGTAGGCCGCTATTTTTTTGCCAAAATTTTGCGTATCAAACCAAACCCAGTTTCAGACCCATAGTTTTCGAACAGGTTATCACTGTTCAATTCTTTTTTCACCGCGAAGGGCACGAAGGAACGCGAAGGGTGAAGAATCTGGGATAGATTGAGCTTTATTTTGTTGCTTTTCTTCGTGTTCCTTAGCGTTCTTCGCGGTGAAAAAAACTCAATCCCTCAAACGTGGTTTGGTTCAGTACGAATTCATCAATTGTTTTTACAATGCGTCCCGACGCCTTCGGGATGGAGTAGCGCCATGTCTTTTTCTTCTTTTGTGGATGCCTTCCGGATTGCTGATGCAACCTTTGCCGCCGCGTATGACACCCTGGGCGATAAACGGCGTAGTGTGCTCAAAAAATGGATTTCTCAGTTGTATCTTTTTTGGGGCAGGGATCGCTCCCTTTGCCGGACACAGATCCAGCAGTGGGATCAGGGCATCACCACGCATGAGTGCGTTCGTCCCCTGGACTGGACGCTCTTTGTTCTCTCTCCGGACTTTTCTTCGCCGGCCCAGTTGCTGGCAGCGCTGTTGCCTGCTCTGCTGGCGGGCGTTCCCCGGGTTGTTGTAGCCCGGGAAGAGACAAAAATTCCTTTCCCCGCGCCTCTCCTGGCTTGTATGGAACTTGCCGGGCAGGAATTGGTTCTGGAAATGAATGCTGCTTCCATCCTTGAAATGACCGGCGCTATGTTTGCAGAAAGCCGCCGGGGCAAGGTGTGCTTTCTGGGGAAATCCCCTGTGATGACTTCCGTGCGCAATCTGCTTCCTGAACGAGCCTTTTTGGGCCTGGCCACCTCCGGGACCACAGGGGGGATATGGTTTGATGGCTGTGCTCAATGGGATACGCAAACCCTTGCCTGGACTCTTCCGGATACGGTTTTTTGCGTTGGAGGTGACGTGCCGGAATCTATGGATACCGGGCTGAAGATGAGAGCTCATAGCAGCTCCGAAAAAGATTTTTGGACCCAGGATTTTGATGTGTTATACACTTCGGACCCCTCCAGCCAAGGGAGATGCCCCTGTGTATTCGGCCCTGGTCAGGAAGGCGGATGGTTCTGGCCTGATCTGACACCGAGAGTATTTATGGACACCGCCATGAGCTGGCAGGCGGACATGATAGAACAGGTGGAGGAGGACGATAATGGCCTCGTATAGAGATACTTTGGCACTTCTTCGTAATATTGGGATTATTGCGCATATTGATGCGGGAAAAACCACCTTGACCGAACGTATTTTGTATTACACCGGCTGCATCCATCGCATGGGTGAAGTCCATGACGGCAATGCAACCATGGACTTTTTGCCTGAAGAACAGGAGCGGGGCATAACGATCGCCTCGGCGTGTACGTCGTGTGTTTGGGACGGTCACCACATCAATATTATTGATACTCCGGGTCATGTGGATTTTACGATTGAAGTGGATCGATCGTTGCGTGTTCTGGACGGAGTGGTGGGGGTTTTTTGTGCGGTAGGAGGTGTCGAGCCCCAGAGTGAAACCGTATGGAGACAGTCCAACACCTATCAGATTCCCAAAATGGCCTTTATCAACAAGATGGATCGACCTGGAGCAGATTTTTCCGGTGTACTTACATCTATGCGTGAAAAGCTGGGTGCCCTTCCCCTGCCCCTGCAGATTCCCGTGGGAGAGGGGAGCGATTTCTGTGGTGTGATCGACCTTTTACAGATGCAAAAAATAGTATTTGATCCTGCGACACAGGGTGAAAAATACGTAACTCTTCCTCTGGATGAAAGCGAACGTTTGATGGCTGAATCCTGGCATGATCAGCTCATGGAAATGCTTTCTGAGGACCATGATGACATTATGGAAATGTATCTGTCCGGGAAAGAGGTCCCCGTGTCCCGCCTTAAAGAAGCCATCCGTGAGGGAACACTGGCCATGACCTTTGTGCCTGTGTATGCAGGTTCTGCTCTCAAGAACATCGGTGTGCAGCCTTTTTTGGACGGAGTTAATGCCTTTTTACCTTCGCCCCTGGATGTCCGACCCGCCCAGGGCATTGATCCCTTGACCCATACACAAAAAAGTTTCGAGCCCGCAGCGAATGCTCCCCTGTCGGCCCTGGCGTTCAAGGTAAATATGTCCACTGGCCGCAAGATTGTACTCCTGCGTATATATTCGGGCACACTCAAAGCCGGTGATATTGTGTACAATGCTACCCGGGGGGTGAGCGAGAGGGTGTCCCGACTGTTTACCCTGCATGCCGATCACCAGGAAAAAATTCTTGAAGCCCGTGCCGGACAAATCGTTGCGGCTGCGGGCATGAAAGAGACCAAAACCGCAGATACGCTGTGTTCCGCAGCTGATCCTTTGATCCTGGAACGGATCAGCGAGTATAAGCCGGTTATTTCCTTGGCCCTGGAACCTAAAAATTCAGGTGAAGAAAAAAAACTTGAGCAGGCCCTGGATCAGGTGAGTCAGGAAGATCCGACCCTGGTTGTGGACCGGGACAAGGATACCAACCAGATCATCCTGTCGGGAATGGGTGAACTTCATCTGGATGTCGTACTGGAACGGCTCCGTCGGGAGTTCAAGGTTGAACTCCGGTCGGGAAGGCCTCAGGTGGTCTACCAGGAAACCATTGCCGGGACCTGCGAGGCATCGGGTGAGTTTGAGCGGCAACTGGGCGATGAATTCCATTATGGCTGGGTACGACTGGCTGTGGAACCTCTACCGCGTGGCCAGGGGAATTCGATCCGCTGTGAACTGGATGAGAACACGTGGCCCCAACGTTTTATTGATGCGGGAATCCAGGGAATTGAAGATGGGATGCAAAGCGGCGTGCTTAAAGGGTATCCGGTCCAGGATGTCCGGGTTCGGATTTTGGAATTTACCGCAAAAAATCAGCCTGGATCAGAAGTGGGATTCCGGATGGCTGCCGTGGCGGCATTGAAAAAAGCCCTGTCCGGAGCAGCCCCCCTGCTTTTAGAACCGATTATGGCTGTGGAGATTGGTGTTCCTGAAGAATTTGTGGGAGAGTGTATCAGTCTGCTTGGTGCCAAAGGGGCCAAAATAGAAAATCTGTTTGACCGTGCCGGGCAGAAGAGCATCCAGGCGCTGGCACCGCTGGGACGGATGTTCGGATTTTCCACGGCCCTGCGTTCGGCCACCCAGGGTCGGGCTGGGCTGAGTATGACCTTTGACCGTTTTGATGTTCTGGTTTGATATGTTACGTGGGTCGAGATGGAAGCATCCCTGCATCCGGTGCGGCTCGGAAGCGCTTTTTGTTTGCAGTGACGTGCAAGATCATTTTTTTCAAAGGGCAGTCATTGTGTTTTTCTCATACTATGTTATTGGTACTGTACTGTCGGGGTGTTGATCCTGGACTGAGAAATTTTTTACCATACGACGGTAAAAAAAATCAGAAGTTTGACCCAGGTCAAGGCGGGGAGCACGCTTTGAGGTAGTGTATCTTTACCGCGGGCAAACACCGCGATGAAACATAACGAACGAACCGCAATAGTTATATTATAACCGGGAGGAAACTATGTTTTGTTTTCAATGTCAGGAAACCGCAAAAAATCAAGGTTGTACCGTGCGAGGTATGTGTGGCAAGGTTGAAGAAACCGCCAATCTTCAGGATCTGCTTATTTTCGTGACCAGGGGTATCGCTTTTTACGGTGAAAAGGCCAAAGAACTGGGGCTTTCCATCCAGAAGGAAGGGCATTTTATTGGACAGGCCCTTTTTGCCACCATCACCAATGCCAATTGGGATGATGACCGCTTTATCGCTCTGGTCAGGGAAGGTTTGAAACTCCGCGATGCCCTCAAAGCCAGAGTTCTCGCCAAGCAGTCCGACGTTCTGGCTGGCGACCTCCCGGACGCGGCCACCTGGACTTCTGACAGTCCGGAGGAATTTGCTGCCAAGGCCAAAGAAGTGGGAGTGCTTTCCACAGCTAATGAAGATGTCCGCTCTCTGCGTGAACTTCTGGTCATCGGTCTCAAAGGCATTGCTGCCTACGGCGATCATGCCGCGGTTCTTGGTTTTGAAAAAGAAGACATTTATGAATTCTACATGGAGGCCCTGGCTTCAACCACCAAGGAGCTTTCTGTTGACGAGATGGTGGCCATGGTCATGAAGGCCGGCGACACCGCCGTGAACACCATGGCCCTCCTGGATGAAGCCAATACCAAGACCTATGGCAATCCTGAGATTTCTGAAGTCAATCTGGGGGTGCGTTCCAATCCCGGCATCCTCATCAGCGGTCATGATCTTAAAGACATGGAAGAATTGTTGAAGCAGACCGAAGGCACCGGCGTGGATGTGTACACCCATGGTGAAATGCTCCCGGCCAATTATTATCCTGCTTTCAAAAAGTATGATAACTTTGTAGGCAACTACGGCGGTTCCTGGTGGCATCAGAACGAAGAGTTCGAGTCCTTTAACGGTCCTATTCTCATGACCACCAACTGCCTGGTGCCCTTTAAGAAAAAGAATACCTATCAGGACCGGATCTATACCACAGGCATGACCGGGTACCCGGGCGTTCCCCATATCGCAGACCGGGACGAAGACGGGGTGAAGGATTTTTCCCAGATCATTGAACAGGCCAAAAAATGTGATTCTCCCACGGAGATTGAGACCGGGAAGATCGTGGGCGGATTTGCGCACCATCAGGTTCTGGCCCTGGCCGATAAGATTGTGGAAGCGGTCAAGTCCGGTGCCATCAAGCGTTTTGTCGTTATGGCCGGTTGTGATGGCCGTCAGAAAGACAGAGGCTATTACACCGAGGTGGCCGAGACCCTGCCCAAAGATACCGTCATCCTCACGGCCGGTTGCGCCAAATACCGGTACAACAAGCTCAATCTTGGTGATATCGGCGGTATTCCCCGCGTGTTGGACGCCGGACAGTGCAATGACTCCTATTCTCTGGCCGTCATTGCTCTGAAGCTCAAAGAGGTTTTTTGCCTGGATGATATCAATGACCTGCCCATCTCCTACGACATTGCCTGGTATGAGCAGAAGGCCGTGGCCGTTCTCCTGGCTCTGCTAGCCCTGGGTGTCAAAGGCATCCGCCTTGGACCCACCCTGCCCGCGTTCCTGTCTCCCAATGTGGCCAAGGTGCTGGTGGAAAATTTTAATATCAAGCCCATCGGCGATGTTGCCGGTGATGTAGCAGCCATGATGGCCGGAAACTAATCCCCACCGGCTCATAGAACCTACCGGACGAACGAAGCCCGCCGCTCAGGAATATATTCCGGGCGGCGGGCTTTTTTATTGGGGCCTCTTATCGGGAAAGGTGGACGTGGGCTCTATTATAGCGTGATTTTGGTCCCCCAGCAGCTTGAGGAATCTGTCCTCCCCGCCAGGTGGGGTGCTGTGGCCAGAATTTGGGGGCCATGACAAGTCTTCAAGGTTATTTATTAAACCAAACCCAGTTTCAGACCCATAGTTTTCGAACAGGTTATCACTGTTCAATTCTTTTTTCACCGCGAAGGGCACGAAGGAACGCGAAGGGTGAAGAATCTGGGATAGATTGAGCTTTATTTTGTTGCTTTTCTTCGTGTTCCTTAGCGTTCTTCGCGGTGAAAAAAACTCAATCCCTCAAACGTGGTTTGGTTTAGCAGGTAGTATTGTTTCCTTGTCGCTCCATACCGTTGTAAGGCGCGCTGTTTCCGTGAGATCACTGGCACGTGTGAGGCTGTGCTGCCAAGTGAGGGGGTCGTCCTGGGAGGGTACGCAGGCTGTTGTGATGGATGCGGATTGGGTGATTTCGCTGCGAAAGAGGATATCCAGCCGGGAGAGGGTGTGGGTGCGTCGAAAATCATGGGGGAGCGCTTCCAGCGCCCATGCGACAAAATGGACATTATTCACATGGTGGTTGAAGTCCAGGTCAGAAAATCGGGGAGTGATGGACGCGGAGTAAAGGGGAACTGTGAGTTTTGCGATCGTCCTGGAGGGGAATTCAAGGGCTTGGGGAAATTTTTGGGGGATCAGGCGCAGTAATGCTTCCGGTAGATCGGTCATCCGTCGGGTGGTAAGATCCATAACCGGCCAGGCGCTGGTGCACCGGGCAATGGTATGCCCCTGAGCATCCTCGAGTTGGAAGTCTCTGAACGCGGTCCGGTGTCTGGGGGGCAGGAGCCAGGTGATCACGCGGACTTTTTCTTCGGCCAGCGGATAGCGCTCAACCTGAAGACAGAGACGTGACAAGACCCAGCCAATTCCGTATTTTTTGAGGTTGTCAGGATGGAATCCGAGAATCCGGGCATGCAGAGCTGCTGCTTCCTGGAAATAATTGATCAGGGAGATGATGGTGGCCCGACCCTCGGGATCAGCCTCGTACATCCGGACCGGATAGAATGCCGATGTGTAAATGGGGGATGGAACTGAGTCCATGTAACTGCGTACCTCCGGTTATCCCAGATACGGATTGAAATATCCGAATTTGATCCACGGACAGTTCTTTTTGATCCGTTTCATAAAATTTTTAAGGCCCATAATAGGGCTTTGGGGGTCCTGGGGCAGACGGGAGAGATAGATCTCCGGGTCCAGACTGAGGTTGCGCATCTGGATGAGGTCGGCCTTTGTGTCCTGGAGAAATCCGATGAGAGCCGTCAGTTCATCCTCCGTGTCATTGATGCCGGGGAAGAAGAGGTAATTCAGGGAAACAAAAAGGCTGTGGGCTTTAGCCTGGCGGATGGTTTCTTTTACGTCGGAAAAGGTGAAGCTGGCCGGTCGGTAATAGCTGTTGTAATAGGATTCCCGAGCGCTGTTGATGCTTGCGCGGATGGAAGAGAGCCCTGCTTTGGCCAGGGGGTCAATGCTTTGGGGCAGGCTGGCGTTGGTGTTGATATTGATCGTACCTGGTCCGCCCTGGGAGCGGAAGAGGCTGATGGCTTTGCATAGCAGTTTTGTTTCTGTCAGCGGTTCACCTTCGCATCCCTGACCAAAAGAATAGATGGGTCGTTTTTCCCGGGTACTGTGATGGAACATGATTTCGCAGATTTCTTTGGCCGTGGGCTGGAAAGATATCCGGTTTTGGGATGAGGGGAAGCCCGAATCTTCAGGCTGAAGAGAGATGCATCCCACGCACCGGGCGTTACAGATCCGTGAGGTGGGCAGGGGAGCCTCGAATCTTCCTAGGGCAAAGTTTTTGGCTGCAGGACAACCATAGGTGAGAGCACATTTGGCTAGATGTGTTACAAGACGGTTGTCAGGGAATTTTTTCATCAGTTTTCTGGCCCCGTCATCAATGCGTTCGCAAGGGATGGAGGAAAAAACCTGACGGCGGTCTGTATCCACTTGCCTGGCCGTGACCCAGAATTTACCGTTGGCATACCCCACGGCTCCATAGGCAAAAAGGGGCAAAGTGGGAGCATCTTGTTGGGTTGTGTAAGCCGATGATGCTGATAATGTGTATCCAGGGCACACAAATCCCGCTACAGCTGTACCATCCTCAATGGCCTCCGTCTGACCCGTTTCGGGATCAAGTCCCAGCGCGTCGCGTTGGGGAAGGAGATACAGATCGCTTTCTTCGGGAAGGGCGATGAGTTCGTCCGGCCGTGGCAGGGTAAGCTGGTTGCCCCGTTTACAGAGCATGAGCAGGTCTGGATGATCATAAATGTTGCCGTCGTTATCGGCGAACAGGGCATGGGGGGTGATGGGATTTTTGGCCATGGATATTCAGGTCTCGGAAGATGTGACGTAATGGGTTGGAAGAAAAGCATTTTCTGTATGTGCTATACTGGATTGCAGATGGAAATGCAAAAAAAGAATCAGCACGGCCCACGATATTCATATGCAGGTTTTTCCGGTGTCCAGCGGGCAACGTTGTTTTGCCTTCCGTTGGTGGGATGAGGGCTCTTTGAGCCTCGCCTCAGTCCGGTATGGGCACAGATATCACACGGGAGAGATGTCAGAGCTATGTTGTTGCCAGACACGGGGATAGCTTGTGCGGACCCGTCAATAAAAAAGGCAGGACACGGATGCCCTGCCTCTTGATGTGCATGATGATGGTACAGCAGCCTTGTCGGCTTAACGCTTGGAATACTGGAAGCGTGCACGAGCGCCGCGCTGGCCGTATTTCTTTCTTTCTTTTTTTCGGGAATCGCGGGTAAGGAACCCGGCTTTTTTCAGGGAGCCTCTCAGCTCGGGATCAAAGTCCAGCAGTGCGCGACTGATGCCGTGACGAACGGCCTGGGCCTGTCCGGTCAGTCCACCGCCAGCTACACGGATTTTGATATCAAACTTGTCCAGTACTTTGGTCAGTTTGAGAGGCTGTCTAACGATCAGTTGCAATGTTGCTCTGGGAAAGTAGTCGTCGATGGTGCGGCCGTTAATAACGATCTGACCACTGCCGGTGTACAATCTGGTCCGGGAAACAGAGCATTTTCTCCGTCCTGTGCCGTAAAAGAAATCTTGACTCATTGTGCTCTCCGAAGTGCAAAATTTTTAGATATCAAGGATGGTTGGGTTCTGGGCCGCATGAGGATGTTCGGGGCCTGCATACACTTTGAGCTTTTTGATGATGGCCCGGCCCAAGGCGTTTTTGGGCAACATACCCTGGACTGCATGCTCGAGAACCCGTTCCGGTTTGCTGCCCAGGAGTGTTCCCAGAGTAGTTTCCGTAAGCCCTCCGACATATCCTGAGTGGCGATAATATTTTTTCTGGGAAAGCTTGTTACCGGTCACCTTGATTTTTTCGGCATTCACAATGATCACGAAATCACCATTGTCCATATGAGGGGCGAATTCGGGTTTGTGTTTTCCCCGCAGGTAAACCGCCACTTCAGTGGCGAGACGGCCAAGAATTTTGTCCGTGGCGTCAACTACATACCAATTGTTCTGTAAATCTTTTGCTTTAGGACTATATGTCTTCATCGTTACTGCTCCTATGACAAACTGAAAAGAGACCTGCTAGGTAATTTAACTGAAGATGTCAAGCAGAAAGAGCCCGCACATCTTCCACTGCAGGTTGTTTGCCGGCCCACGGACCGGAAACTATGGGTTTAACGACACCCGTGCCGTTTATTCAGCCGGATTACCTACGCTATTGCCGTTTATTTGGTAGAGGTGCCTGGCGGGCATCGTCAGATAACACGTGGTACTATGATGGAAATGCTCGCATTTCCGGGTACGTCTGGGGAATCGTGGGAAAGATTCAATGTAGAAGCATTGATGCTGATAATCGTTTTGAGTGAGAAACTCAAGGAGAAAAATTTCCTTTTCTTGTTCTTGCGATTTTTTTATACCTTTCCTATAGTTATAATAAAATTCGGATGAAGAAGAAAGGGAGGAGCGCGGGTGGTTTAAGGGATGAATGCGTATGGATAGGATGGGTGGACGAGATAACGCCCGTGCTCTCTTCCTGCGATTTTTTTGTTGGTGTTAACGATTGCCAGGCCATTCTTCCTTGGTCAATCACAGCTATGAGGCCATAACGATGCCCAGTGTGCGCAAGAGCCTTTTACAACTCGTCTTTTCTGGAACATCCATGAAACGTTGGAATGACAAGATGCGTCCCATGGAGCTTATGGAGGTAGATAAACAGGCCCATAAAATGATCATGGCGTGGGTGCTGTATACCCTCAACGGCTCGCATCTGGACCGGGAATCCTTTATTGCTCTCGGGGATCGTATTGTTCGTGGGGGGATATATGATTATTTTTATCGCCTTGTTATTACCGATATTAAGCCTCCTGTTTTTTATCAGATCAAGGCCAATCCTGCCCACTACCGGCAGTTGACAGGATGGGTTTTGGAACAACTCAAGCCCAGGGTACAATCTTTAGGGGAATCCTTTTGGCAGGGGATGCGTGAATATTATGAAGACGAGGGAAAGGATGTGCTCCTTTCTCACAACATATTACAGGCTGCGCATCTTTTGGCCAGCCGGTGGGAATTCCATCTCATTAAGGGGCTGAATCCTCATGATGAGGAGATGAATGAAATTGAAAACAATTTTATACGCGGCATCGCAACACATGAGGACCTTGTGGGAGTGCAGGAGCTTATGCAGGGCAATGGTGCTCAACTTGGCCGTTTTATCCAGCTCTGCGGACAGCTCAGGTTCCAAAAAAGATGGTCCCAGACGCCGCGTATTCCAGAGACCTCAGTCCTTGGGCATATGTTTATTGTTGCCTGCTACGGATATTTTTTCAGTTTGACTGTGGAAGCTTGCAAGGCCAGGAGGGTCAATAATTTTTTTGCTGGTTTGTTCCATGATATCCCTGAAGTATTGACCAGGGATATCATTTCGCCGGTCAAGTCTTCGGTGAAGGGCATCGGTGATTTGATCAAGGAATATGAGTTTAAGGAAATGGACGCAAAAATTTTTAGGACCCTTGAGGCCGGGGGATATTTTGAACTCTCACAGCGTCTTAAGTATTTTCTCGGAGTAGAGGTCGGATCTGAGTTTGCTGCGACAATTATACAGAATGGTGAGACCCGGAAGGTTGATTGGAATCAGATTCAGAACCAGTACAATAAGGATGAATTTGATCCCAAAGATGGATTTATGCTCAAAATATGTGACGATCTGGCCGCATTCATTGAGGCCTATACGGCCACACGCAACGGGATCACCAACGATCAGCTCCAGCAGGCACTAGGGAATATCCGTAAAAAATATCAGCAGACGTCGTTGACTGAAACCATGCATATTGGTGGACTGTTGGCAGATTTTGATTGAGATGGATGCTTGAAAACGGGACGCATACGGTCCTGCTTGAAAATGGCCTCATCTTTTTGAGTGCGTTTGAAAAATTTGTTAGGGGTATGGTTTAAAAAATACGAGTATACGCGTTTCAAACCTGTGTAGGGGGAACATATGCTGCTTCGCAAGCGAGCTTGGGATGTCATGCGGGAAGAGTATCCTGCCGTGAAGGAAAATACCAGTTTGTCCATTGTCATCAAAACACTTGAGGATAGTCGCAAGGAATATCCAGACAATAATTTTGTTCTGGTTCTTTCCCAGGATGGAAAAAAGTGTCTTGGTCTGCTCTCCATGTGGAATATTATTCAGGCTATCGGCCCCTGTCTGCTCAAGGGGGTGGGAATGACCGATCAGGATGTGGATTGGGACAAGGCTTTCAAGCATGCCTGCATGACCTGTTCACAGGTGGATATCAAAGAGTTTATGCAGGTGGATGTACCGCGTATCAATCCCAACGAACCCCTGGCCAGAGTTCTGGAAATTTTTTTGGATTATCGCCGTGGCCGGGCTATTGTGGAGGATGGAGAAAGAATTCTGGGAGTGGTTCTTCTGGCCGATTTGTACATGGAAATCAGTCATGATGTCATGTCGTGGGAAGAAGAATAGAGGAGGCGGGAGTACGCAGTCTGGAGTACGCAGCCAGCAGTGGGCAGAATTGATGCCTGCGGGGTGGTGCAGATTATTGTTATCGTGTAAAAAAAACAGGGCACAGAGAAATATTTTTTCCCTGTGCCCTGCCTACTGTGTACTGCCTACGTTCTTTTATTTTTTTTCCAGCTGTACCTCAGGCCAGATTTCGTCAACGTTTTCTACTACTTTGACTTCGATTTTCTTGCGCAGTTCCTGGGGAATTTCCATGAAGTCATTTTTATTCTGGGCCGGAATGATGACTTTTTTCAGACCAGCGCCTACGGCCGCCAGCACTTTTTCCTTGATTCCACCCACGGGCATGACCCTGCCGCGCAAGGTGATTTCACCCGTCATCGCCAGATCGCTGCGGATGGGATTATTGGTCAATGCCGATATCAGGGCTGTGAACAGTGTCACCCCGGCAGACGGTCCGTCTTTAGGCGTGGCTCCCGCGGGGACATGAATATGTATGTCTTTTTTTTCAGCAAAATCAGGGTCCAATCCAAAATATTCCGCTTTGCTCCGGGCGTAACTGAGGGCCGCTTGGGCACTTTCCTTCATCACGTCCCCGAGCTGTCCCGTTAAGAGTAATTTGCCTTTGCCAGGCAGAATACTCACTTCAACATACAGCGTCACACCTCCGTAGGGTGTCCAGGCCAGGCCCAGGGCAACGCCCGGGGGTAATTCCTTGTCCCGGTCTTCTTCCATAAAGGTTGGAAGTCCCAGGAACTTTTTAATGCCTCGAGGGGTGATCCGGAAGGGTCCCTTTTGACCCTCGGCGATCTTGCGTGCAATTTTTCGGCACAGGCTTCCCAACTTCCGCTCCAACTCTCTGAGTCCGGCTTCGCGGGTGTATTCCTCAATGACCTGGGAAATAACGCCATCACTTATCTGAATATCTTTCTCCGTGATCCCGTTTTCTTTGATCTGCCTGGGCAAAAGGTAGCGTCGAGCTATTTTTGTTTTTTCCTGTTGGGTGTACCCAGAGATGTTGATGACCTCCATACGGTCCAGAAGAGCCGATGGGACGGTGTCCAATATATTCGCGGTACAGATAAACATTGTCTTGGACAGGTCATAGGGCAGGTTCAGATAGTGATCGGTAAAGGTATTGTTCTGTTCAGGGTCCAGGACTTCAAGGAGGGCAGATGAGGGATCGCCTCTGAAATCCTGTCCGACCTTGTCAATTTCATCAAGCATGAACACGGGATTTTTGGTCTGGGCTTCTTTGAGCCCTTGGATGATACGTCCGGGCATGGCTCCGATGTATGTTCGCCTGTGGCCGCGGATTTCTGCCTCATCATGCATCCCGCCCAGGGACATGCGTACGAATTTACGATTGATGGCTCTGGCAATGGAGCGTCCCAGAGATGTTTTACCTACTCCTGGAGGGCCTACAAAACAGAGAATCGGGCCCTTCATTTTAGGATTAAGTTTGCGAACACTTAAATATTCCAGAATGCGCTCTTTGACCTTGTCCAGCCCGTAATGATCATCGTTCAATGTTGCATTGGCTTTCTTGATGTCCAATTGGTCCTTGGAAAGTTTTTTCCAAGGAATATCAACGATCCAGTCTAGATAGGTTCGGATGACCGTAGCTTCGGAAGAGTCCGGATGCATGCTTTCCAAGCGGGAGAGCTGTTTGTCCGCCTCGGCTTTTACCTTGGTCGGCAGACCTGCCTTGTCCAGTGCATTTTTGATGTCGTCAAATTCACCTCCTTCGCCATTTTCACCGATATCACCCAGTTCTTTCCGGATGGCTTTGAGCTGTTCGCGCAGAAAATATTCTCTTTGGGCCTTGTCCATGCCTTCTTTGGCCATGTTCTGGATTTTGGCCTGCATGGAGGCGACTTCAACTTCTTTGACCAGTTGTTCATTGACCAGAACGAGGCGTTTCACCGGATCTTCGCATTCCAAAATTTTTTGTGCGTCGGTGGGTTTGATGCGCAGGTTGGAGACAACAAGGTCAGCGAGTCGGCCATGTTCGTTGACACTGTTGAGCACGGCCATGATTTCGCTGGTGTCAATGCCCCTCAGAGAGAGGATTTTTTCCGTTTGTTCTTTGACCGTGCGCAATAAAGCTTCCTGCTCAGGGCCGAGGTCGGCAACTTCCTGCTCCTGCACGATTTCAACAAGGGCCTCGTCGTAGGGCTCATGGCGCACAAATTTTTTGACCCGAGCCCGTGCAAGTCCCTGGACCAATACCTTGAGCCGGCCGTCAGGCATCTTGAGCATGCGCATAATCATGCCTACAGTTCCGGTGGTATAGAGATCGTCGGGGGTGGGTTCATCGACCGTTTCGTCTTTTTGGGTACAGATCAGGACATATCGGTCCCGGTTAAGAGCTTCATCAATGGCCTGAACGCTCTTTTCACGTCCGACGAACAGGGGGAGGATCATGTAGTTGAAAACAACAATGTCCCGGACCGGAAGCACCGGCAGGGTCGTGGGAATTCCTGATTCGTCCGATTCCTTAGCGTCAAGTATCTCAACATCCACGGAAGGAGTGTTTTCTTCCTCTTGGGGAGGGATTCTCCCCGGTTTGTCGTTTTTTTCATCACTCATATATGCATCTCCTCAATCGTGGTATTTTTCGGGGTTCTGTATAAGGGAAAGAATGCAAACAAAAACAAAGTCTTTCAGCCAATAGCGGGGGAGGCCGGTGGACATGGACATCAGGAGGTGATTCCTGCGGAGATTTTTTGCAGGCAATCACCTCCTGTGATCGTCCCGATGGTGCTCCGGGACCTAACGTATATAGGGTGCGTTGCAAACGTGGGCAGATTGCAGGCGTTGTGGAAAGTTAGCCCCGGATTTCAAAGGATGTATGTTTTTTGTCGTAATCAATGTATTTGGCATCAATGTGGTCGATGCGGCTGAGTTCAGAGCCTTGGATAAGCCGTTTTTTCATCTCTTCGAGTTTATCATCCGGTCCCTGGGCCAGGATTTCAACCTGGTTGTCTTTCAGGTTGCGAACCCAGCCTGTCAGACCAAGGGCCTCGGCCTGCCCATGTGCCCAGGAACGGAAATAGACTCCTTGCACTTTACCGGAAACGATGCATTGTAAACTCTTGGTCATGGAATCCCCCTTGCGTGATATGTGGACGATGCGATTGTTTTCGTATCATTTGTAGCTCAGGTTATCTCTTTGTTCAATGCCTTTTTAAAGAAGTCCGTGTTCTATAAAACTGTAATGAGAGGCTTCAGCCACAACAAGGTGGTCGAGGACCCTGACGCCCAGCTCTTTGCCCAAAGATTTAAGCTTATTGGTAAGCTGAATATCCTGAGACGAGGGGGTTGGATCTCCTCCCGGATGATTGTGAACCAGGATCAGCCCGCTGGATTTCCATTGCAGGGCCAATGCTAGAATTTCTCGGGGAAAAACAGGGGCCTGGTCTACGGTGCCCTGACTTATTTTTTCAAAAGCCTGCAAGCGATTTTTATTGTCGACCAGAATGGTCCAGAATTCTTCCCGTTCGCAGTTTCCCAGTCGGGAAATGACCATGGCACTGACATCGGCCGGGCTGGTGAAAGCAATTTTACGTTTTAACGGGGTCTCAGCCTTTCGGGCTCGGCATTCTTTGATCAGCCTGAAAAAAAGCAGGGTTCCCTCACCAATACCGGGTACAGCTTTTAGCTCTGCCTCTCTGGCGTTGAAGACGTCTTCAACGCCTCCAAAATGTTTGATCAGCTCTTTGGCCAGTGGCTTTGTATCTCTGCGGGGAATGACGTATCCCAGTAATAGCTCCAGCACTTCATAATCGGCTAGGCTGACCGGTTGCTCCCAGAAACGTTTTTTGAGACGTTTTCGATGTTCCAGATAATGAGGCTTTTCGAGCTGATTTTCGGGCTGATTTTCCATATAGGCACGAATCCTTTTTGGGGCAACCCCGGTTGCAGAAAAAGATCAAGAAAAAATGTGCATGAGCTGTTGCACAATACATTCAAGGGCCTGATCCGGTGTTTTGTGGCCTGTTTTGATATTCATCTCTGTTTCCAGAATCAGGTCCAGAATACGGATTATTCCGGGCAGACCGATCTGGCGGGCCATGTTTTTTTTGATGGTTTTAATGGTTGGGGGAAGTCGGACAGCATTTTCTTCCCCAGCGGCCAGTTGCCACATGGTCCTGACCTCCCACGTGAGAAGGCCCAGAAAAGGAAATATGAGTTCCGAACCGCTGGAACTTTGATCCACAAGGATTTTTTTCCAGGTATCCAGGTTGTGACGTTTGTCCTGGATGGAGCGCAGGAAGGTGAACATATCAATGTCCAAGGGATGATTGAATATCTGTAGATCTGTCTGGGTGACCGATGTTTTGTCACCCAGGTGCAGGGCAAGTTTTTGCAGCTCATTGTGCAGGGCAAAGGTTTCCAGAGGGAGGCCTTGACAAAAAGATTGCAACACGCCGGATGCAAAGGTGACATGGCGCTGGTTGGCCCAGGCTGTCACTTCTTTGGGCAGTGTGTTCCTGGTAATGCCTGGATCTTGCCAGACCCAGGACTTGTCCAGAGCAACTTTCCAATAGGGGCGCGCGGTGATGGTTTTGAGAATGGAGGGCTTGCCTTTGTTCCAAGCGCCTTCGAGACAGAAAAAGGGCCAGATGCTTTGGCGGAATCCCTTGAGATAGGGGCTTAAATTTTTCCAGAATTCTACCTTGAGAGTATGAGCTCTGCGCAGGATCAGTGCCCGAGGCGGGCCCATGAGATTGGGGACGGAAAGATGCTGCCAGAATGAAGACGGGAGATCCTCATCCCCCCAGAAAATCTTGTGTTCCCAGTTTTTTTGCCCCGTGTTTGTAAGTAGGTTTGCAATATGCAGACGGAGGCGTTCGGGGTCTGGACAGACACAGAAACTGAAGCCGGGGCGGGCATTGGAAGGGGACATGGGGGCAGAAGCGTTCATGACATGGGCCCGGTATATGGTTGGGTGTTGGGATGGTATGAGCAGTGCTCAGTTGTCTGCGGCGCGGGCTCCAACGGAGGTTGTTGTACGGCACTGTCTGCCGATTTTTTGACAAATCAGGAACATGGCGTTGGACATTGCTTTGGGCTGGCAGCTAATGGGAAAAAAAAGGCATGCCGGAATATCATGTGCCGGCATGCCCTGCATACTGCAGTTGTCTTAAAATGCCTGGCCAAGACGATCCGCCACCCTTTCGGCCGCCAGGTTGACGGCGTCTGTCTGGGCATCGGATTCGTTCCCGTCGCCGCGGTACGATTCACTGGCATAGATGGTTCCCGAAGACCAGATAAGGGTGTGGTCCTCAGCGTTGTACATCTGGACTTCAATGCTCAGCTGAATGGCGGATTTGACAGTTTCATCGTCCGAGGCCTTCAATGTGCTTGAAGAACTGTACGTAAGGACCCTGATGGTCACCAAGGTTTCAGCTTCATCCTTTTGCACCCACGTGACCTGTCCTCTGCGGGTGAATTCATCTCTGAGTTCCGAGCGCAAAGAGGGCTCCAGCCATGCCTCTGTGGAGGGGTTTATGAACTTGGTTATGCACAGGCGCTTTTTGCCCTGCGGCAGGTCAATGGGCGCCATACCGCTGAAGGTGTAACCGCAACCGGTGAGTGCGCACAAAAGGACGATACAGGCTATACATCTTTTATTGAACGACCACATTGACCAGTTTCTCCGGGATCACAATGACTTTTTTGATTGTCTTGCCTTGGGTATGCTTGAGAACATTGGGGTCGGCAAGGGCTTTTTGTTTTATCTCATCCTTTGTCGCGTGGGTATCAACATCAATCCGGCTGCGGAGTTTCCCGTTAACCTGAATCACAATTGTTATTTCATCCTTGCGCAGGGCGTTGGGATCATAGGCAGGCCAGGGCTGTTCGGACAGGTGGGTTGGGTAGCCCATACTTTCCCAGAGTTCTTCGCAGATATGCGGGGTAATCGGAGAAAGCAGGGTCAATACGCTGCTGACGGCCGAGGAGAGCATTTTTGGGCCGTTGGATGATGTCTTGAATGTTTCTTTGACTTTGTAAATATAGTTGACCATCTCCATGGATGCGGCAATGACGGTATTGAACTGGAATTTGTTCTGGATATCCGTTGTGGCCTTGGCAATGGTTTCATGTTCTTTGCGACGCAGATCTTTTTCCTCTTCGTTGAGATCCATACCGCTTACATCAATGGCCGGTCCCGTGGCCATGAGCAAGGGAAGAAGTTCATCCACCAGACGCCACAAGCGGTTCAGGAAGCGGTATGCACCTTCGACGCCGGCATCGCTCCATTCCAGATCCTTCTCCGGCGGGGCTGCAAAAAGACAGAACAGGCGTGTCGTATCTGCTCCGTATTTTTCGATCAGATTATTGGGGTCGACCACGTTCCCCTTGGACTTGGACATTTTGGCTCCGTCTTTAAGGACCATGCCTTGAGTGAGCAGGTTCTTGAAAGGTTCGTCCACACCTTTGAGATATCCGAGGTCGCGCAGAACCTTGACCCAGAACCGGGCGTACAAAAGATGTAAGATGGCGTGTTCGATGCCGCCGATATATTGATCCACGGGCAGCCAGTATTTGATGGCCTCGGGATCAAAGGCGCTTTCGGTCCTGCGGGCGTCAGTGTACCTGGCAAAGTACCAGGAAGATTCCATGAAGGTGTCCATGGTATCGGTCTCGCGTCGGGCCGGTCTGCCGCAACGGGGACAGGTGGTTTTGACAAAGGGATCGTAGTCGGGAAGCGGTGATTTGCCATCCTCTCGGGTGGTGATATTCTGGGGAAGTTCGATGGGTAGATCTTCGGGATTCAGGGGAACCGCTCCGCATTTCGGGCAGTAGACAATGGGGATGGGTGCGCCCCAGAAACGCTGTCTGGAAATATTCCAATCCCGCAGGCGGTAATTGACAGTCTTTTTACCCAACCCTTGTGCATCAAGAACTTCTGCAATTTTTTCCTTGGCATCTTCATTGAACATCCCATTGAATTCTCCGGAGGCTGTCAGGTATCCGGGAGCTGCATAGGCCTCGACCATGGTGGCCGGGTCCAGAGTTTTTTCTTTGGGTTGGATAACAACCTGTATGGGCAGGTCATATTTTTTTGCAAACTCGAAATCTCTCTGATCGTGAGCCGGGACGGCCATGACAGCGCCCGTGCCGTAACCCATGAGCACAAAATTGGCCACAAAAATGGGCATTTTGATGCCGGTGACGGGATTGATGCAGTAACTTCCCGTAAAGCACCCTTCTTTTTCCAGGTCCTCGGCGGTGCGCACGATGCTGTCCATGCGATCGACTTTTTCCCGGAAGGCCCGCACAGTTGCAGCTTCAGGCTTATCTTTGATCAGCGCGTCCACCAGAGGATGCTCGGGTGCAAGGCTCATGAAGGTAGCACCGAAGAGGGTGTCCTGCCGGGTGGTGAATACCGTGATGGTATCGTCCTGCCCTTCGATGGCAAACCGGATTTCCATACCGTGACTTTTGCCAATCCAGTGGCGTTGCATGGTCAGAACCCTCTCGGGCCAGCCGCTGCCAAGTTTGGGCAGAAAATCGAGCAATTCGTCGGCATAGTTTGTTATGCGTAAAAACCACTGGGAAAGTTCTTTGTGCACGACCACGGAATCGCACCGCCAGCATAATCCGTCTTCGACCTGTTCATTGGCCAGAACTGTATGACAGGATGGGCACCAGTTGACGGGAGATTTTTTGCGATAGACCAGGCCTTTTTCCAGAAGTTTGAGAAAAAATTCCTGTTCCCACTTGTAGTATCCCGGATGGCAGGTGGCCAACTCTCTGCTCCAGTCATAGGAGTAGCCCAGACGTTTGAGCTGGGTACGCATGTAGTCGATATTTTCAAAGGTCCACTTGGCCGGTTGTGTCTTGTGCTTGATAGCTGCATTTTCCGCAGGCAGGCCAAAGGCATCCCAGCCCATGGGGTGCAGGACATTATAGCCCTGCATTCTTTTGAAACGGGCAACTACGTCACCGATGGAGTAGTTGCGCACATGTCCCATATGAATCCGTCCTGAAGGATAGGGAAACATTTCCAAAACATAGTATTTGGGTTTGTCGCTTGAATTTTCGACATGAAATGTCTGGTCGGCTTCCCAGGCATGCTGCCATTTTTTTTCAATGGCTTCGGGATCGTATTGAGAAAGAGACATGGCTGTTCCTTAAATGAGTTACTCGAGGGAAAAAGTGCGCAGTGCACAGTTCGCAGTGCGCATAACTTGTACTCGTACATCTTTTCCGGGATAAGCAATCCTCACCACGACGAAAGAAATCCGGCGTGATGGGAAGTACCCGTTTTGTGATGGTACCAGCAAGACCGTTTTGATGTACATTCACACCATGTAAGCACAACGGTCCTGTGTTCTGTCTACGGCGTGTTTGACACCTTTGCCACATCCTTGGCCACTGCGTCGAGGATGCCGTTGACAAAGGTACGCGAGTTATCATCTCCGAATTTTTTAGCTAATTCAATAGCCTCATTGATGGTCACCCTCACAGGGACATCCGGGACGTGCAGCATTTCAAAAACAGCCAGTCTGAGGATGGTCAGTTCAATCTTGGCGATGCGGTTCAGTTTACAATGTTTGGAAAACCTCGCGATGGTTGTGTCCAGCTCTTTGTTGGTATCATACA
>JAQVZR010000096.1 GCA_028708105.1 Desulfoplanes sp.
TGATTGTGGATGAGGATCCTTTGACTACGGTATGCCGTGGAACCGGATACGCCATGGTGCATGAAAAAACATTTCACAATGTGTATATCAATTAATTCCATAGGGTACGCTGTCTCAGGAATGGGGAGCCTTGGGTTTTCGTTTAGGGCAAGATGCGCATGCTTTTAAGAAAGGATCATCTACGCACAAAAAGCATGTCTTGGTTCCAGAGATACACGAGAAGTGGCGTTACATGCTCCGGGCAATGTTCGAGCAGACCTGATAGTTCGTCTCTGTCCACAAACAGTGTTTCTTCCGAAGTTGTGCAGTATGGCTGCATTTCGAATCTTTTCAGCGTATAGATGTTGATAAAACTGTCTTCGGTTTCAACCGTAGGCTGTATGGTGTATCCAAAAACAGGCATTGTCCGGAATTCGCCGAGGTGTTCCCGGATTTTTCTGCAGGCAGCATCCAGCGAACCTTCGCCTATCTGAAGGTGTGTTCGAATCGAAATATCCCAGCGTCCCGGGGATGCCATCCTGGTATCTTTCCGTTTCCGCAGACACAATTTGTTTTCCTGATTATATATCAGGACTACGGCTACCCGATAAAAAAGTCTTTGTCGGCGGACTTCCGGCAGAGGCATGACTCCTAGAAGAGTGTTTTTTGCGTCCATCACTTCTACCAGTGTTTTGGGGGCTGATTGTCGGGCTTTTGTAGAGGGGAAATTCATAGGGATGACCCAAGTCTGGGGAGGACCCGCAGGACTGATTATGGAAGTTGAGAAGAAGAAACTTTGCGAACTGCACGAATCTGACATACCGGCGTTGGTTGTCCTTGAAGAGGCTTGTTTTGCACGTCCATGGACATTCCGTGAATTTGAAATCAGTATGCGGCAAAAAAGTTTTTATGCTCAGGGGGTTCGCCTACAGCACACTATTATTGCCTATGTCACGTTTTTTCTTGTTGTCGATGAATTGGAAATAGTCAATTTCGCAGTGCTGGAAGCGTACAGATGCCGCGGACTGGGGCAGTTTTTGCTTGGATCTGTTATTTCATTTGCCGGCGGTCACGATGTGGCCCGGATTCTACTTGAAGTCAGACGCTCTAACCAGGCTGCCCTAGGGTTGTATGTAAAAAACGGATTTAAAATCATCGGGGTGCGTAACCACTATTATCCCCCCGATGGCGAAGATGCACTGCTCATGGAATATGTCCCCCTGTGTATATCGGAGTTGGAAGCCTGAAACGTGCATGCGTTTCAGGCTAACGATATTTTTAACTGTAATTAACCATATCATTTAATTAATTATATTTGGTAGTGCATGATACGAATTATTCTTGAATCCATTGCAAAGGCCTATTCCGGAACAGATTTGTTCGAAAATCTGAATCTTGAAATCAATGCCGGTGATCGGCTGGCGATTGTTGGTCCCAACGGGTGCGGAAAATCCACATTGATCAAGATTATTGCAGGGGAAATATCTCCTGACAGTGGTCATGTGGCTGTTCCTTCAGGAGCCAGTGTCGGTTACGTGGCTCAGGAGCTCAATTCTGCCGAGTTGCACATGTCTTTGGAGGGATTTGTTCTTGATGTCCTGCCTTCGTGGCGAGAATTTTGGGAACAGTGGCAGGTCGCAGTCAAAAATGAAGATGCCCAGGCTCTTGCGCGTTTGGGTGTCAGACAACACGAGCTCGAGATTACCTGCGGATATAATCCTGAGCATCAAGCCAGAGCCATTCTGCAAGGACTTGGTTTTACGCAGGAGCAATGCGATCAGCCCCTGCAAACCTTAAGTGGTGGTTGGCGTGAGCGGGCCAAGTTGGCCCGGGTGCTTGTGGCTGGTGCAGATATTCTTCTTTTGGATGAACCCACCAACCATCTTGACTTGGAGGCTGTCACCTGGCTTGAACGCTATCTGTTCCAGTACAAAGGCGTGTTGATTTTTGTTGCCCATGATCGATTTTTTCTGGATAATATTGGCAATAAGATTCTTTTTCTGGGAGGAGAGAAACCGATTGTTCGTCCTGGCAATCTCAAGGCTTTTTTGCTTTGGCATCATGAACATGAAGCGGCCATACAACTCCAAGCCGCGCGAATCAGTGCCGAAATCGCTAAAAAAGAATCTTTTATCTCTAGGTTTCGTTATAAGGCCACCAAGGCCGTTCAGGCCCAGAGCCGGATTAAACAGGTGGATAAGCTCAAACGCAAGCTGGAAGAGTTCCAACCTGAACAGATGGGTGCGTCCCTGTCTTTTCATTGGCCCACGCCATCCCGTGGCAACAAGACTGTTTTGGGGGTTTCCGATCTTAGTTTTGCTTATCCGGGGCAGCCTTGTATTCTTCAGAATATTACGTTCCATTTGTACCGGGGACAAAAAATTGCCCTTGCCGGTCCAAATGGTCAAGGCAAGTCTACACTGATCAAGCTTGTCATCGGGCAGCTTACTCCAGATGCGGGAACTGTTGACCTTGGATCTCTGAGCAAGGTCGGATATTTCAGTCAGCATCAGGCAGATATGCTGTGTTCGCAAAATTCTGTACTCTCCGAAATCCGTCGCCTGTCAGATCCCAAGACAACTGAAGAAGAGCTGCGTTCCGTGTTGGGGCGGTTTATGCTCGGGCAGCATTTTTGGGACAAAAAAGTCAGTGATCTTTCCGGAGGTGAAAAAAATCGTCTGGTCCTGGCGTCGCTTTTTTTGGCCAGGGCAAATTTTTTCATCCTTGATGAACCTACAAATCATCTGGATCTTGAAAGTCGGGAGGCTCTGGTGCAGGCTCTGCAGGATTTCTCGGGGACCATTCTTTTTGTGGCCCATGATCGGTATCTGTTGGACCGTGTTGCTGAAGAGGTCTGGGAACTGAAAGACAAGGGCCTCATCGTTCATGCGGGCGGTTTTTCCGCGTATCAGGCCAGCTGCCAGGCATGTAAAGACAAAGAAAATTCTAGCGCTGTACTGGATCTTGCCAGGGCCAATCGCAAAGAACAAAAACGGTTGAAGCGGTTGCAGGCCGAGCAACGCAACCAGGCATACAAGCTGCTCAAGCCGCTGAAGGAAAAATTTTCAAGTCTTGAAACGGAACTGGAAGCCAATCTAGAAGAGCAGGAACGTCTGGAATCGCTCCTGGCTGACCCGGCCACCTACGCCGATACCCAAGCGGTCAAACAGCTGAATGTGGATTTTGCCAAAGCCCAGGCTGCTGGTGACCAATTGATGACGGACATGGCTTATCTGGAGAAGGAAATGCAGGAAATCGAAGGACAAAAGGTGGATACAGAAGAGTGAAATGTGTCGTCTATGTCTGATGTTCGCCACGCCTGTACAACCTGTTTTTTCGAATGCTATCCCCTTGGAGGACCATGTCTCAGAAATATATCCCCGTAGTGGCCGGTATTGCCATTCGTGAAGGGAAGATCCTTGTGGCCAGGCGTCCAGATGACGCCTTGTTTGGTGGATATTGGGAATTTCCCGGCGGCAAGGTTGAGGGGGATGAAACCCTTGAAAATGCGCTCATCCGTGAACTGGATGAAGAGTTGCTTATCCGACCGACGCGGTTTCGATTATGGCAGGAGAAAAGGAAAAAATATGAACAGGGATTTTATGTCTGGCTCTATTTTTTTCTAATAACCGGGTTTGAGGGCAGTCCCGTTCCTCGTGAAGGTCAGACTCTAGCCTGGTTGACCCCGGAGCAGGCCGGTGAAAAAAAATTTCTCGAGGCCGATATCGAGATTGTACACAGTTTAGCGCGTCTGCTTGGAGTCTAAGGCTGGGACTGCACGAGACGGTAACGCGCATGTGTTCTCTGTGATTCTCGGTATCGGGCTGGTTGCTAACGCGTTCTTCTTTCATCCACTGAAGGGGGATATATTCCGTAGCTGTTTTTTAAACGAAGCATGATAGTTGGAACAACAGAAAAAGGACGAACACTATGAGATTGTCAGAGAGTGAGCTGTCGGTCTTAGACATGGCACAAGTTGTTTTTATTGCCCAGACCGTTCGTTCTTGTTGATGGAAATATGAAATGCAATCGAACCAGAATCAGGCATTAATCACCTGGGCGGGATTAACTCAGGAGCAGGTCAACAAGGTCGATGCCCTGCGGAGAAAAGGGCGTCTTGATTTTCTGCATGCGGCATACAAAAGCGGTGTTATCGGTGACTCTCTGTATGTAGAATTTCTGGCTGAACGGCTTGGTATTCCGGCCGTAGATCCTTCCCGGATGATCATTCCGGAAACTGTGCTTGGGCTGGTTCCCCGTGATTTACTGGAAAAATATAATGCCGCGCCTTTTTTTATCAAGGGCAAAAAACTTTTTTTGGCCATTTCCGAACCGGATGACATTCTTGCTGTGGATGATATCCGGTTCATGACCGGCCTTGATCCACTGGTGCATGTAGCTTCTCCGGCCTCCATCACCCGATGCCTTAGTCAACTCAAAGAAGGTGACGAACCTGAAGATTTCGGCAATCTCCAGGATGCCCTGTCTGATATGGAAGGGGAGGGCGTGGAGTTTGATACCGGGGATGTCGACGAGCATGATGATACTTCTAGTCTGGAAGCCGCCACCCAGGCCCCTGTGGTCAAGATGGTTAACCTGATCATTATGGATGCGATCAAAAAGAAGGCTTCGGATATCCATATTGAGCCGTACGAAAAGAATTTTCGTGTTCGGTTGCGTATCGATGGCATCCTGCATGAGGCTATGCGACCTCCTTTCCGGCTCAAAAATGCCATGATTTCCCGTATCAAAATCATGTCCCATCTTAATATCGCCGAACGACGCATACCACAGGACGGCCGGATCAAGGTCCGGACGCCCGGAGGGAAGGAGATGGAATTCCGGGTCTCCATCCTGCCGACTCTTTTTGGCGAAAAAGTGGTCATGCGTCTCTTGGATAAATCTGCGCTCAAAGTGGATATGTCTCAGCTTGGATTCGAGAAGAAATCCTTGGAAACCCTGTCCAAATCTGTACATAAGCCCTATGGGATGGTTCTAGTGACAGGTCCGACGGGTTCGGGAAAAACGACGACTCTCTATTCGGCGCTCATGGAGCTCAATGACGAAGGGGTCAATATATCCACGGCTGAAGATCCGGTAGAATTCAGCTTGCCAGGTGTAAATCAGGTTCTGGTCAGGGAGGATGTCGGCCTGACCTTTGCTGCTGCCCTGCGTTCTTTTTTGCGACAGGACCCAGATATTATTCTTGTGGGTGAAATCCGTGATTTTGAAACCGCTGAAATTGCTGTTAAGGCCGCTTTAACCGGGCATCTGGTGCTTTCTACCTTGCATACGAATGATGCCCCCAGCACCTTGACTCGTCTGCTTAACATGGGGATCGATGGATTTCTGGTGGCTTCGTCGGTCAATGTCATTGTCGCCCAGCGTCTGGTACGTAAGATATGCCCTTTTTGCCGTAGATTGATTGACCCTGATAACGCAATGCTTGCTCAGTTAGGAGTATCCACCGGGGACTTTAGCCAGGCCACGATCTACGAGCCTGTAGGCTGTCCAGAATGTCATGGTTCCGGATATAAAGGCCGGCTGGGAGTATACGAAGTGTTGGAGATGACCAGTGAGATGCAGGAATATGTTTTGGCAAACAGAAGTGTACTGGAAATACGCGACCTGGCTATACGCCAGGGAATGATGACGCTGCGGGAAAGTGCCCTGCAAAAATTGCAAGACGGGGTGACTTCGGTTCAGGAAGTCCTGCGAGTAACCGTCTAACAGACCATTCCTGCAACAGAGGGCGTGTGTGGTTCTGTTTGTACGCTGATCTGATGGCGGGATTTTTTTATATCTCTGGGGAGGGTGCTCGATGCCGATTTTTCTTTACAAGGCCCGAAATCGCAGTGGGAGAAAATCTAAAGGAGATTTGGATGTTTCTTCGTTGGACGTGGCCCGGACGACGCTCCAGAGGAAAGGATTCACGGATATCCGGGTCAAGCCCAAGCCCAAGGATATCCTGGAAGGGACGTTCCTGGAAGAGAGTATCAAGCCGCGTGATATGGTTGTTTTCAGCCGACAATTTGCAACCATGATCAATTCCGGAGTCCCTATTCTTCAGTCGCTACAGGTTATGTGTGAGCAGACGGAAAATGGAAAATTACGGCGGGCACTTTATTCTATCCGTAATTCTATTGAAGGTGGAAGCTCTCTGTTTGATGCCTTGCGGAGGTTTCCCGATATTTTTGATACCTTGTATGCCAATATGGTCAATGCCGGTGAAATCGGGGGCATCATGGATATCGTTTTGTTGCGTCTCTCGGAATATATTGAGAAGGCCGCTAAACTCAAGGCCAAAGTCAAAAGTGCCATGATTTATCCCGGCGTGGTCGTTTCCGTCGCCATCGCGGTTGTGGCCATTATTTTAATTTTTGTTATTCCGACGTTTGAGACCATGTTCAAGGATTTTGGTGGAGCGCTTCCTGTACCGACTCAGATCGTCATTGACATGAGCCGGTTTGTAACGTCTCATTTTTTTCTGTTACTGTCAGGTATCATAGGCTGTATTGTCGCCTTCAAGATGTTCTACCGCTGGGAACAGGGCAAAATTATTGTGGATCGGTGGATTCTTTTTGTGCCCGTTTTGGGCCCCCTGCTGCGTAAGGTGGCCGTGGCCCGGTTCAGCAGGACTATGAGCACCATGATTTCCAGCGGCGTACCAATACTCACAGCCCTTGATATCGTGGCCAAAACCTCGGGGAACAAGACCGTGGAGCTGGGGGTACTTGAGGCTGCCAAAAGTATTGCTGAAGGTCAGAACCTTTCAGATCCCTTGGATGCTACGGGGGTGTTTCCCCCTATGGTAATTCA
>JAQVZR010000097.1 GCA_028708105.1 Desulfoplanes sp.
CGCATCTGGTGCACGGGGGATGGTGGGGGGTCAGGTTCTGGACTTGGAGTATACCGGACTCCAGAACATACATCTGGAACAGCTTCGGGCCATGCATGCCCAAAAAACAGGGGCGCTTATCCGTTCATCCTGCGCATGCGGTGCTATTTTGGCCGGAGCTTCATTGGATAATCAGATGCGGGCTAGTCAGTACGGCGCAGCCATCGGCCTGGCCTTTCAGGTCGTGGATGATATTCTGGACGTGGTTGGCGATGAACAGGATCTTGGCAAACCTGTGGGCAGTGATCAGGGACTGGGAAAAAATACCTATCCTGCATTGTTGGGCCTGGATGCCAGCATGGAGCTGGCACGGCAACAGGTCGTAAAGGCTCAGGCCGAACTTGTGCTTTTTACCGGGCCGGTTAAAAACTTTCTATCCGGTCTGGCCGGGTATATTGTTGAACGGGTGAATTGATACTCGTGCGTCATGACCGCATGGGAACATGACGTATTTTTTTCAAGAGACACAACATGTGTATCTCTTCCTGAGGAGAGAGTCGATGGGCGTCATGGATGAGTTGCGTCTGTCTGATAACCAAATCAGTAATTAAATGATCATAGCATACCGAGACAGCATGAAATCATGTAGCGATACAGTCCAGACAGGTAGATCTGCAGCACAGCGTACTCCTGCAGGCCGTCTTTTTTCTATGGCTTCTCCCCAGGATATCCACGCACTGGGTCTGGAGGATCTTACGTCTCTGGTAGCCGAAATCAGAGAATGCATTATTCAGACTGTTTCCAAGACAGGCGGGCATTTGGCTCCCTCCCTCGGCGTAGTTGAACTTACCCTGGCTCTGCTCAAGGTCTTTGATGCGGGTAAAGATAAGCTTATCTGGGATGTAGGGCATCAGGCCTATGCGTACAAGCTGTTGACCGGTAGAGCTGATCGTTTCCATACCCTGCGACAGCTGGGAGGAATCAGCGGATTTCCTAGGCCGTGTGAAAGTCCGTATGATTGTTATGGCGTGGGGCATTCGAGTACGTCCATTTCCGCGGGGCTGGGCATGGCCGTGGCCAGAGATCTGGCCCGTCAGCACCATTCGGTAGTGTCCATTATCGGTGATGGTTCTATGACCGGCGGCCTGGCCTATGAGGGATTGAATCAGGCCGGAGGGCTGGACAGAAATATGATTGTGGTGCTCAACGACAACGAAATGTCCATTTCGAAGAATGTCGGAGCCCTGTCGTCGTTTTTAAGTAAACGGTTCGCTTCCCGGTGGGTTATGCGTCTTAAAAAGGAGACCGAGGCCTGGATCACTCAGATACCTAAAATTGGTAATGATCTGGTCGGGTATCTCAAGCGGGGGGAAGATTCCTTCAAAAGTTTTTTTACGCCGGGGATGCTTTTTGAGGCTTTTGATTTTACCTATGTCGGCCCCATTGATGGGCACAATCTTCGGGAACTCATCTCTGTGTTCAACCGGGTCAAAGGATTGGATGGGCCTATTTTAGTCCACGTGTTGACCACCAAGGGCAAGGGATACGAACCTGCGGAAAAGAATCCCTCGTATTTTCACGGGGTGGGGTGTTTTGAGCCCGAGACTGGTGAAGCCAAAAAGTTCCCGGCCTGTTCTCTGCCCTCGTATACGGAAATCTTCGGGCAGACCCTGTGCCGGATGGCTGCCAAGGATGACAAGATCGTGGCCATTACGGCAGCGATGCCCGAGGGCACAGGATTGACCGCTTTTGCTGAAAAATTTCCAGACCGTTTTTTTGATGTGGGCATCTGTGAGCAGCATGCCGTGACTTTTGCTGCGGGGCTTGCTTCCCAGGGATATAAACCCGTGGTGGCCATCTACTCCACCTTCTTACAACGGGCCTATGATCAGATTGTGCATGACGTCTGTCTGCAAAACCTGAACGTGACCCTGTGCCTTGATCGAGGCGGCCTTGTGGGCCAGGACGGGGCGACGCATCACGGGGCCTTTGATTTTTCGTATCTGCGCCATATTCCCAATCTCTGCGTTATGGCTCCCAAAGATGAAGGGGAGCTGGCCACCCTTCTGCATACGGCCATCAACCATCCGGGGCCGGTTGCTTTGCGCTATCCCCGGGGGGTTGGAGTTGGCGCTGTGCCTGATGCTCAGGCTGCCTCTATTGCTATTGGGGAAGGCGAATTACTCAAAGATGGCACGGATTGCTGTGTGATAGCTGTGGGCAGTCGTGTGCACCCCAGTCAGGAAGGAATCCGGGAACTGGAAGAGGCGCATGGCTGGTCCATTGCTCTGTACAATCTTCGGTTTGTTAAACCTCTGCCAGCCACCGATCTTGTGGACTTGGCCCAACGTTTCTCCCGGTTTGTCCTGGTCGAGGAAAATGTGATCGCTGGGGGAATGAGCTCGGCCGTTCTGGAACTCTGGTGCGATCGGGGTGTTCTTTCCGGGCAGAAGATCAAACGGCTGGGGCTTCCGGATCATTTTGTGGAACATGGAACCCAAAAGGAGCTGCGTCAACTTGTGGGGATTCATAAACAGGGAATCAAGGATGCCATTGCGGCACTGATGTAGGATATCAATGCATGCGATAACAAACGGGCCGAAGATTCGCAGGGGAAATCTTCGGCCCGTTTGATACTTGGCAGAGACGTCTGTCTGGCCCGGGTCAGATTATCCAGCCCAGAGCGATGAGAAGTTCATGGATACTGGTCTGGGGGATGAAGATTCCGGAATACGTGCCGAGAATTTCCCAGAGGGCATTGATGGTGCCGAACAGAAAAAGCCAGGTCAGGACGATACTTGCCACGATTGCACCCTTAAGGCGCAGGGGTGTTTTGCTGCGGATGATAACGATCCAGATGATGGCAACAAAAAACAAGGAGATGCCTCTGATGCCGAGGGATGCCACGAGTGGAAGAGAATCGCCAAAATCGAGTTGCGGAACAAACAACATAGAGGCCCAGACACAGGTGGGAATGAGAGCCAGGATGGGGAAAAGGGCCCATTTGGCGCACACAGGCAATGCATATTTGTAATAATCCCGGCCAAAGTCATCTCGATTCCTTCGGAGCAGCAGGTAGCCCATCCCCAGAACTGCGGACAGGGAAACAGACAAAATAGCCCATTGCACTCCCAGGGGCCAGAGCAGGGAATCCAAGCCGGGAAGTGTGCTGACATGCAGTTTGCCCGTGCTCATGGCCTGGGCCCGCAGAGCGATGATCGGTATCCAAAACAGGGGCTTGATGCAGAGAATACCGAGCAGTCCCAAGGCAATGTGGACGATTTTCTGTTTTTTTTTGAATATTTTCCAGGTGCCGAAATAGATACTCAGCAATGCCGTTCCTACCAGTCCCAGAGCAATGGTTCCCAAGAGCAACGGGGTATTGGCGCCATGCATATTTTTCAGTAGGGAAGGGTAATCTGAAAAGATGAGAAACGCACCACATCCAACGGCCAGCCATACGGCACAATGGGTCAGCGTCCCGAGCCTGGCCATCTGCATGGCAAATTTATCCAGAAAGATCCGCTTGCTTATTCTGCTTGCAATTTCACATACAACTGCGATGATATATGTTCCCCATATGCCCGCGACAAAGAAGAGACATAAAGCAAGCAGCATTGCATCCATTGACGAGAGATGCCAGACCATAACGAATTCCTCCATCCGAATATACGTGGTGTATACTGTTCGACCGGGCATTTGCCAGCTCTTAAGGCGTGTGATGTCCGTATGTTTTATCCGTTGCGACTTGTGCCCGAAATCTTCCGCTTAATCAAGGAGCGCCGGGCGACAGCCTGCGGACCGACGGGTTCCGAAAGGCCGGCTGTCCGCCCTTTGCGTATTTTTATTGTCCATAGCGTTTTTTACTGCAGCCTGGGTACTGCAAAGGACACACTTCCTTATTTTGTCTGGTCCGCCATCTTTTCTCTGCCCATCCCTTGACTTGCCGGGATGAGTATCCATATACATCAAGGCCCTTGGCATTGTCGTCCGGGGTTCTTTTTTCTGCTGTTTGTGCATGATCCGGGGTCGAATATCTTATTTGCGTCCCTAGAAACCAGAGGATTTCACTATGCTCAACATCGAAGACCTGCATGTCAGGATTGGTGATAAGGAGGTCCTGAAAGGGATCAACCTGAAAATAAAGGAAGGCGAGACGTTTATCCTGTTCGGTCCCAACGGTTCGGGTAAGACAACGCTGCTCATGGCTATTATGGGCTTTCAGGGCTATGAAGTGACCCGGGGAAAAATTATTTTCCGTGGCCAGGATGTCACCCACATGCCGACCTATGAGCGGGCCCGGTTGGGTATCGGGATGTCGTTCCAGCGTCCTCCTACCATTCACGGACTCAAGACAAAAGACCTCGTTCAGCTTTGCGCCCGGGATAAGGAAGTGGATGTTCCGGCCATGGCCCGGACCGTCAATTTTGAATCTTTTCTCGAACGCGACATCAATGACGGGTTTTCCGGCGGAGAGATAAAGCGTTCTGAACTCCTGCAACTCATGGCTCAGGACCCGTATCTGGTATTGTTCGACGAGCCTGAATCCGGTGTGGACCTGGAAAATATGGTCCTTGTAGGTAAAACAGCCAAGAAACTTTTGGACGGGCCGACGGAGCCTTCTCCTTTTGAATCCATGCGTGATCGGCGTGCACGTCATAATACTTCGGGACTGATCATCACCCATACCGGATATATCCTGGATTATGTCAATGCCGATCGCGGGCAGGTTATGTATAACGGTGTACTGTGCTGCGACTCCAGGCCCAACCGCCCCAGAGATATTTTGGACCACATCAGCAAATACGGCTATAAGGAGTGTGTCAGATGTCTGAATTAAAAGAAAAAAATGATCCAGTTAATCTCGACATATATTCCTTTAGCGGCGGCGACGAAGCTCAGCAGCAGGATCTTGCGGGGATCAGCGCCGATGATCGGGGGCAATTGCTCATGGCGGGGATGGATGTGCGTGAAGCCCACCGCAGCGGGACATTCCTCCAGTTCGATCATGCCCAGGTACATTGCAAGTCCTGTCAGAAAGGGGTCGAGGTTTTGGGGATCAATGATGCCCTGAAAAAATACGATGGCCTGCCGGACTATTTCTGGAAGGCCATCGATAAAGAACAGGATGAATTTACCCGTGCCTCTGCAGCGGCAACAACCCAGGGCGGCTATTTTATCCGTACAGAAAAAGGCGCCAAAATTTCGGACCCTGTACAGTCCTGTATGTTTATCAAGGGCGAGAACACCGGGCAGAATGTACACAATGTGATCATTGTTGAAGAAGATTCCGAAGTGCATATCATCACGGGTTGTGCCACTTCGCATGGCGTCAGTTCGGCCATGCATCTGGGAATTTCGGAAATCTATGTCAAAAAAGGTGGCCATCTGACCTTTACCATGATCCATAACTGGGGTGATGACGTTGTGGTCCGTCCCCGTACCGTTGGCATCGTGGAAGAAGATGGCGTCTTTTTGAGTAATTATATTTTACTCAACAGGGTCAAGTCCGTGCAGTCCTATCCGACCGTGTATCTCAATGGCCGGGGGGCTTTGGCACGGTTCAACGCGGTCATCGTAACCCCCAAAGGCTCGTACGTGGATACGGGCAACCGTATCGTTCTCAACGCCCCGGATACGCGCGGCGAGATTGTTTCCAGAACCATTACCACCGGGGGTATAAATATTGCCCGGGGTGAAATCATTGCTAACGCTGTGCCCGCCAAAGGCCATCTGGAATGCAAGGGACTTATCCTGGGTGACGGGGTTATTCATGCCATTCCCGAACTTGTAGGAACCAAAACCGGGGTGGAACTCTCCCACGAAGCTGCTGTGGGCAAGATCGCCCAGGAAGAGATTGAATATCTTATGGCTCGAGGTCTTGATGAAGATGAGGCCACATCTACTATCGTACGCGGGTTTCTTAATGTGGACATCATGGGCCTGCCCAAAGAGCTCAAGGAAACCATTGATAGGACAATTGCCGAGCATGAAGGCGAGATGTTTTAGAAAAAAGTAGGCAGTGTGCAGTAGGCAGTGCGCAGAATATATTGTTTTTGTGTCATTATTCTGCATATTGTCGCACGTCGTCATTCATGCAAGGGGCTCCCCTTACGGGTGCCCTTTCCGGATGACACGACCATTCTACGGATTCTGAACATACAAAAATATGACATCGGCGTGTTCAATTATCGCACGAAACACCGTTTTTGATTGCTGCACATGCAAGGGCGTTGGGATGAAATTCCTGACGCCCTTTTTTATTTTATAACGTGAACGCTTGGAAGGAAAAGGAGAACATATATGCCGGGATATCGGGGGCATTTGACAGGAGGGGTGCTGTTCGGGGTTGGATGTCTGGCAGGTTTGATCTGGTTTGGGATCTACCGGCCGGAGATTGATGTGGCCCTGCTTCTGGTAAGTATCGTTCTGGCAGGTGCTCTGTTTCCTGATGTGGATACGGATTCCAAGGGGCAGAATTTTTTTTATACAGTGCTGGTGGTGGTGGATCTGGCATTGATGATCCAGGAGGAATACAAATGGGCGGCCATTCTCGGTTTTTGTGCCCTGCTTCCAGCCGTGGGGCATCATCGCGGATGGACCCATACCTGGTGGGCTATGCTGCTTGTGCCTCTGCCCATCATTTTGCTCCCTGTATTTTTCTATCACACCCCGTGGCAGCATCTGCTTCCCTTTTATGGGGCGGCAGTGTCGGGCTATTTTTCTCATCTGTTTCTGGATAAGGTTTTTTGAGAATACGTGTTTGGGTGGAATGCTTTTTGTTTTTTCGCGCAGGGGCGCAGAGAC
>JAQVZR010000098.1 GCA_028708105.1 Desulfoplanes sp.
AACCATCCGAATCTGCTGTTCGTGCCGCCGATGTCAGCAGCAAAAATATGTTTTGTGGTCATGGGATCTTCTCTATGTACAAATATCCAAGGGATCTGTGGTTATTTATAATCCCAGGCTGTGAAGAGCGGGCAGAAGGAGAATAACGAATCGGGGATCAGACAAAACATCTGGTAGCGACAAAAGTAGCACAGAATACTTTTACAGAAATTGTATTCCTGCACAAGTGCAAACCTTGGAGTCCCAGACGTCTTTGGTAAAAAAAAAGCCCATGGAAGCGGGGTGCAACCATGGGCTCTCATGATATTTAACTATCCAGGTTTATCCGGTTTTCTGAGCTGTACCGACTTGCTTGACCTCTGGAAGGATGTACATATAACCAATTCCTCGGACTGTTTTGATTGTGGACATCTCTCCCATTTTTTTTCTCAGGTTGCTCATGTGCACATTGAGACAACTTTCCTCGCTGTCCATTCTCCCCAAAGACAACTCGGCAATTTTTTCACGGGGGACAATTTCTCCTGCGGAACGCATCAGGGTTTCCAAAATGCTGAATTCTGCAGAGGTAAGATGAATGGGGAGATTATTGACGGTCACGGCCCGTGATCCCGTGTCCAGTCGGGTAGATCCTACACATAGGGTTCGTTGGTTTGTACCCGGGGTAAAGCCCGTTGAGCGTTTCGAAATAAGACTTCGCCGCAGGATTGCCCGGATTCTGGCCACCAGTTCCCTGAAGGGAAAAGGTTTGATCAGGTAGTCATCGGCTCCCATTTCCAGGCCAAGGACCTTGTCTACTTCATCGTCCCGGCTGGTCAGGATAATGATCGGCAGATCTGACCAGGCCCGGATAGTATGCAAAATTTCAAAACCATTGGTGTCAGGGAGAACGGTATCAAAAATAATGAGTTGTGGATTTTCTTCTTTGACCAGTGTTAGAGCTCTTTGCCCTTTATGGATTGCAGTCAAGGACATGTTTTGTGTCCGGAGATAGATATCGAGCTGAGCGCAAAATTTCGGGTCGCCGTCAATAATGAGTATTTGGTCCATAACAGATCCTTGCGTTGCAAAAGTTCTTAATAAGAAGCTTCCTGTTAAAATATATGATAACAATATCGTATCGATTTTATTAATTTTATATTAAAAAACAGTCAAATTTCCTTTGTCCCTGCACATATATTTTTTTTCTAAAAAAAGTTTTAGGTGGACGAGGTCTACTCATACCAGCGTGCTGTGGCTACGAACGCATACAATAATACCTGTCGGCAGGTTGAACGGTTCGGTTACATGTTGGATGCTTTTTACTGATGCTCACAGGTCATGAGCCCACAGTCCAAGCATGGCCTGATCGTACAATAACGGGGAAGAAGACAAAACATGGTATCCGGACATACCATCTACCCGGCGAGATATGGGGTACGCAGAATGGAAAAGGGCAGTGCAAAAAGCTTTTGACTAAACCAAACCCAGTTTCAGACCCATAGTTTTCGAACAGGTTATCACTGTTCAATTCTTTTTTCACCGCGAAGGGCACGAAGGAACGCGAAGGGTGAAGAATCTGGGATAGATTGAGCTTTATTTTGTTGCTTTTCTTCGTGTTCCTTAGCGTTCTTCGCGGTGCAAAAAACTCAATCCCTCAAACGTGGTTTGGTTTAGGTGAAATAAATTATTAAAGTAAAACTTTAACGATAAAAAGGACGCTTTCCTAACAACCTGGAAAAGCGTCCTTTTTTATTGTGTTTTAAAGATAAAATTAGTCGTGATGTTGTTTCTTCTGAAACAGTGCAAATGCTTCCACCATTTCTGCGTTAAAATCAGTGATCTGTTTCTCCGTATGCATGGCCTTATGAAACGCGCGGATAGAGGCCACCAGAGCTTGAGAAAATTCAGTTTTTGATTCCAGGACCTCGATAGCCTGGGAAATGATTTCAGCTACATTGAACTCCGGGGAAGCGGCCTGGCGAGAGGATGCCGGAACCGGGCACTTGGGAACATTTTTGTTAGAGAGGGGTGTAGGGCTTTCCAGATCAAGAGAAGCTTGTTTTTCAATAGTTTGATCCCCCATAAGCCATGAAGGAGAAATCCCTGTTTCTTGGCTTATTTTATCAAACCAGGCCTGTGGAATTTTTTGCTTGCTTTTGGCGCTACTAACTCCGGCAGGAGAGATAGCCAAAAACTTTGCCAACGAGGAGTCGTTTCTGGCATTAATAGAGCTGAGCATCCGTTGCCACGTTTGCTGGAAAGCTAGGGAAGAGGGTGTCATGTGGCCTCGAGGTTTTATTAAGTAATAATTCGTGAGTTGTTAACTAAATTAATGCCAGTGTATATTTATTTTGTCAAGTTGTATTTTAACTTGTCTTTGTGGGTTAAGTAGTTAATTAATTTAACCAATATTAACTTAATTAACTACCATAAAAACTTCTTAACTATTGCAGGTACGGTTGAAGCAGGTTCGGTTATAACAGTTATCCATAGAGTTACTGCGACTATGTGGAAAAGGACGACCTGACGGGCATTCTTTTCCTCTTTTTTAGATAGCAGATGGGTTTTCTCGCATGTCCCCGTACGCATTGAAGGGCTAGGTAGGGGACACAACTCGAGAGTAGGAGGGCTGTGATGTATTGAGGGGAGGCTGTGTGCCTTGTATCAGACAGGGAGGGGATAGAAAGGCTGCGTGGTCCTATCAGCACTGGAAGATGGTTGATATTTCCTGTTTTTTTAAAGCTCAACTTTAAGTATATTATTTATCATTGTACTTTAACTTTACAGAAATTTCTTATGATGCAAGGCTGTTAGTATCACTGTGCCAACATGTTCTCACCAAAAGAGCGTATCTGACATGGTCAGCTGCTCATAAGAAACACATCAAAGCAATCCGGTGGGCTGGATTGCTTTGATGTCTAAGGTCTCTCAGCGCGCAGGCTTTGGCCGAAATTATTTAGAAGGGCCTTCTTTTGGATAGTCAAGGTGCGCCGCCTCTGGAAGCTTGTATTTGTTTGTGCTCCCGATAAATGAAGGCACGGGGGCTTTGTTTATTAGCTGCTTAAAGTATAGGTAAAGTTAACTACGTTTCGGTGGCTGTGGTTAGTTAACTAAAGTTATTATTCATGATTAACTTGTGGTGTCGTTGGAGTTAAGTTAATTAACCATTTATTAACCAAGATCATACTGCCTATAACCTTGACTTTTCTTTGGATTCAAAAAATTGACTTTCACAAAACGCATATAAAAAGTTAATTCTCTACATGCAGAAAACGCATCTTCTTGGCACTGCCATTTGTTAAACGATTACCTTAAGTTAATTTGTAACATCTTCTACAATCTGTTGCCCCCATGCTTGGGATTATACCAGTGGTTTTTTGAACCGTGACAAAAAAACCATCTGCCCCGACGTTGAACCTTGCTTCGGTGGCAGATGGTTAGATGGATTGGCGATCGTTGTCGTCAACGTTTTACTGGAAGTAGCGCCTTGGATTTTTACACAGACAGAATAGAAGATGATCCGTCCAGCTCCAGAATGGGAGAAAAATAGAGGGTGACCTTGGTTCCCACATTTTTCTTGCTTCTGAGATCAATACTGCCTCCAAATTCTTCCACGGCCTTCTTGATCATGGGAAGTCCAAGTCCATACCCTTTTGATTTGGTTGTATGAAAAGGACTGAACGCCTTTTCTACCTCTTCCTCGCTCATGCCCACGCCATAGTCTTCAATGGACAAAAGAACTCTGTCGTTTTCCAGACCGCTGCGAATATCAATCGTGGCCTGATCCGGTGACGCTTCCATTGCATTTTTTACAACATTAAGGACACATTGCTTGATGACATCCATTTTGCCTTTGAGCTTAGGAAGATTTTCTGCCAGCTGAACATGAAAATGATGATCCCTGAGGTTATAGCCGATCTCAATCAATTCCAGGGTTTCTTTGATAACTGCATTAAGATCAACCTCTGCAAACTCTTTTTCTTCTCTGCGCGTAAAGTTGAGAATACTTTGTAAAATGGAATCCAGTTTACCGGTTTCCTCTTCCACAATCTTGATTTTAGCCCGTTCCTGTTCTGTCAGATTGGGGGATTTAAGCAGAGATTTAGTGAATCCACCGATAACGCACAGAGGATTCCGTATTTCGTGCGCCAGGTACATGGACATGGAAGCCATGATCGAAAGTTTTTCTTTTTCCTGCAGTCGTTTTTCTTTGTGTGTCCGGGAGGTAATATCCCGTTTCATGACCAGAACCTGAGCCAGTTTTCCCTGGGCGTTGAATATGGGATAGGAATATATTCGATAGTATACTAAATGCCCGTCCTCGCTGACTCTGGTAACGAGTGACTCTGCTTTTTTTTGGGTAAGAAAGGTGGTTGCAACCGGACATTGGGAATTTCGTTCCAAACAAAATCGTGTTCCGCCAGGCAAGGCCTGAGCTTCCCAGCAGTGTTTACCGAGAATGTCTTTTTTATCTTTGCCTATTCTGTTGGATACATTGGAATTGAGATCCATGATCCGATAGTCTTTATCAAGTAACAAAATATCTTCGCGAATGTTTCCGATGATGGCATCGAGGAGGGTTTTTCTTCGATCCAGATCCACTTTGCAATGGGACGCGGTTTGAAACATGTTGTGAAGACCACAGAGAAAAATGGAGGTGTCATGGTCAAGAAAGGATACATTATCCGGAAGTTTTTTTCTGATCTCGGAAGGTTTGAACTTGAATCCGGAAACATCAACGACCAGATTGATCTCAGGATGTGCTTCAATCATGGCCGTCCATGAGTCATATATGGGCACATTCAGACTGCGGATATACATATTTTTTGAAGGAAGATCGTTTTTTGCTCCCGGGGCTATGGCGAGCAAGCTGATGGGGGGGAGAAAATTTTGATATTCTTTTGAGGCGATGAGATCCAAAATGGTTGTAAATCCTGATCCCGTTCCAATAAGTCCGATACGGAATTCAAATTCTTCAAGTTCCCAAAGACAAAAATCGTTTTTAACAAGGCTGTCCGTGTGTGGAGTTTCGGTCATACGCCAGACTCCCGGTTCATAAACCTTAAAGGGGGATATTCCATGCGTTTTGTGCATGTTTCAGGATACTACAAAATGGATGTATTCTATATCTATCTTCAGGAAGAAATAAATGCAATACTAAGCGGGAAAAAGATAAAAAATTTCACCGGATGGGAATGGATAAGTAAAAATATGTTATGGATTTATGCTACTATAAAGATAGATAAAATATTTTTGCAGTATGTTGGGGGAATCCGAAAGGCTCTCTCCGCTCAAGTGAAAATAACAATGTCATAGTATGAAGATATTTCTGAATATGCCATCCCAAAACGGGCGAGTACTGTTATTTTTTCTTTTTTTGGTCCAGTTTATACTTGGTAAGTCCTGCCAGGATACCACAGCCAAAGCCTGTCATGAGGGCACGTAAAGGGTGTATGCCGAACCATCCTGCAATGAGTCCGATGGAGCCACCGAGAATAAGTCCACGCATAACAGCCTGTCCAAGATCGTTATTTTGTTGCATATTCTTTCCTGTTGTGTTGATTGTTCTTGAAATATCACAAGGATTGCCTTCTTAGGCCTTCCAGACCTGGCTGTCCAGAACCGAGCGGTTATGCGTGCGATTTCTCTTGGGTATAGATGTTTCTGATTTTCTCGATATCCTGAATTATTTTCTCTCTGTATTGTGCCACACTATTGTCATTGGACATAATCATGTCTAGCTGCCGAGTATGCACAAGCAGGTACCCGAGAATGGCCAGATGATTTTCAAGGAACTGCTGATCATAATTGTCCATTCTGGCAAACATGGCATCTTCTCGGACCCGGGTCTGAAAATCGTATCGTTCCAGAATCTCGCCTATGAATTCTGCCCGACGTACTTTGCGTCGATAATCCGCGGCCCCACCTTTGAATTGGAAACGAAGATAGTTTTCTCGGACCCGCTCTCCGACAAGCGCTTCAATACTCGTAAAATGATATCCAAAACGTGATTGGAGATTGCAAAAATTTTTGGATATCATGAAATAATTTCGGTTTGTAAAATCCGAGGCTACCGCCGGATTCAGATGCGGATTGGTTGCCGACTGCATCATGACATTCATAAATCCCTTGCCGTCTATGCTTGGAGGACCATCCCAGGGTATAGCTACGCATCCCCTCCAGATGGCCAACATGGGAATAGAGATAATATTGTCCAAGTGGACAAACTTTCCCTGAACCTCCTCACGGAAGCCGTCATCCAGATTGATAATCCACCACTGCATGGGAACTCTGGCCTTGAGCTGTTTGCTGGACCGGGGAGAAAAGGGATGGGTTTTTCCGAAATCAAACATATCCTGCACAGATTTCTCGTGAGCAAAACGAGTGATATCATGATAAGTTTTACAAGCAGTCGGGCTGAATGCAAGGGCATCAGGGTCAAGGAGATTAAGGGGCAAAATATGGCGCGAAATATTTTTCAGCGTATTGTAAACCGGACTGCCATGCATAAGATTTTTGTGGGGCGCTGCGCTCTGGATTAAGGAATCGATACGTCCTGGATACAAGGCCCCTCCATCAGCATCCAAAGTTATTTCCTGCCCGTTATGCAGCATCTCTGTAATATTTTTGACGCCAAAGAGAGCCGGCACACCGAATTCGCGGGCTACGTTTGCCAGATGGCCGGCAACACTGCCATGTTCTGTTATAACACCCCCGGCTTTACCTAAAACCGAAGCCCAACGTGGTAATGATTTCGATGAAACCAAAATGGCATTTTCAGGAAATAGCAAAATGTCTACA
>JAQVZR010000099.1 GCA_028708105.1 Desulfoplanes sp.
TCACCTGCGCACCGAGAAGCGCACGGTCTCTGCCGGGGAAATGGTGGACTACTACGAAAAACTCATCAAGACCTATCCCGTGGTGCTCCTGGAGGACGGACTGGCCGAGGATGACTGGGATGGTTGGAAAATACTCAACGCCCGCCTCGGTGGAATCATCGAACTGGTAGGAGACGACCTCTTTGTGACCAACGTGGAACGCATCAGCCGGGGTATCCGTGAGGACGTTGCCAATGCCGCGCTGATCAAGCTCAACCAGATCGGGACACTGACCGAGACCGTCGCCGCAGTCCAGATGTGTAAAAAAGCCGGTTGGGGGGCCTTTGTATCCCACCGTAGCGGGGAAACCGTGGACAGCTTTATCGCCGACATGACCGTCGCCCTGGATACCGGGCATTTAAAAAGCGGCGCGCCGGCCCGTGGCGAACGGGTCGAAAAGTATAATCAACTTCTGCGCATCGAGGAGAAACTGGGCGACGCCGCCTGCTATGCGGGCAAAGAAGCCTATGTGCGACCGGTGCGATGCTAAGCAGGACAGATTGCCTTACCTAGATGAAAATTACGTAGGGAGCCTGACATTTTTTTGCTATCTGTCCTTATTTGAATTTCAAAAAAAAGTTGGCATCAATACTGCCGACAAGAAAGGAGACCTTCGATCATGGATAACCAAGGCTATAGGATACGGGGACTGCCTCCAGAACTGGAACTGTTGGCAGATCTGGCGACGGATCTGCACTGGACCTGGAGTCATGCCGGGGATGCTCTATGGAAGACGGTGGATTCGCAAACGTGGGAACAGACGAAAAATCCCTACGTTATTTTGCAAAATCTTCCCTTGAAACGATTGGAAGAACTGGCAAAGGATGCTCAATTCAGGGGCCAGGTAGAACGCCTGGCTGCGGACCATGACGATTATTACCGCCAGACCGGTTGGTACAGAACAACCTATCCCGAGGCGAAGTTGCAAGGGATTGCTTATTTCAGCATGGAGTTCGGCCTGGGAGAGTCCCTCCCTCTCTATGCGGGAGGGCTCGGCATCCTTGCGGGGGACTATCTCAAATCCGCCAGCGACCTTGGGGTGCCGGTGATCGGTGTTGGCCTGTTGTACCAGGAAGGCTATTTTCGTCAGATGCTCGATGCCGGCGGCCGGCAACAGAATGTGTATCCCTACAACGATCCAGCCCTCCTCCCCATCCAGCCGATGGCCTCGGATTCCGGTGCCTGGCTGCATGTGACGCTTCATTTTCCCGGCCGTTCGGTACATTTTCGTGTCTGGAAGGCCATCGTCGGCCGGGTTACCCTTTATCTTCTAGATAGCAATGATCCCCTGAACAGTCCGAGCGATCGAGGCATCACCAGCAAACTCTACGGCGGCGCGCATGAACTGCGTCTCGTTCAGGAGATAGCTCTGGGGATCGGCGGATGGCGACTTATTGAAGCATTGGGTGTGACGGTCGACGTCTGTCATCTGAATGAGGGGCATGCGGCATTCGTGACCTTGGAGCGCGCCCGGCATTTCATGGAGAAGAATAAACTCGATTTCTGGGCGGCGCTTTGGGCGACCCGTGGCGGAAACATTTTCACCACGCACACGCCCGTTGCCGCCGGTTTTGATACCTTCCCCCAGACGTTGCTTTTGAAATATGGCAGTCGGTATGCAGAGCAATTGGGCATTACACCGGAAGCATTGACCGCCCTTGGAAGGCTGGATTCTGCAGATCAGCAGGAGCCATTTAATATGGCCTATCTTGCCCTGCGGACGTGCGGGATGACCAACGGTGTCAGCAGACTGCACGGTGAAGTCAGCCGCCGCATCTTTCAGGTTCTCTATCCGCGCTGGCCAGAAAAAGAGGTGCCGGTGATGCACATCACCAACGGGGTACACGTTCCCTCCTGGGATTCCCCCTGGGCCGATAAGGCATGGACACGGGCTGCAGGTAAAGAACGCTGGCGAGATGACCCGGGGAGGCTGGCGAAAGCGATCCTTGAAAATCTGAATGACGAGGCGTTATGGACATTCGTCGGGCTGGAACGGGCGGACCTTGTCAATTACGCCCGCAAGCGGCTGGCCCGGCAGTTGGGACAGCGCGGGGAAGCCCCGGAGACCATTGCCCAGTCCGGTCATATCCTGGACCCCAATATCCTTACCCTCGGTTTCGCTCGCCGCTTTGCCGAATATAAACGACCCAATCTGCTGCTGCATGATCCTGAGCGGCTGGTGCGTTTCCTCACCAACGAGAAGTATCCCGTTCAGCTGATCGTTGCCGGCAAAGCCCATCCCGAAGACGAAACCGGCAAACAGTTAATACAGCAGTGGGCACAATTTGTTCGGAGACCCGAGGTCCGTGCCCATGCCGTCTTTCTGGAAGATTACGATATAGCCCTGGCCCAGGAGATGGTGCAGGGTGTCGACGTCTGGATCAACACCCCGCGAAGGCCCTGGGAGGCCTGCGGTACCAGCGGCATGAAGGTGCTTGTCAATGGCGGGCTGAATATTTCTGAACTGGATGGCTGGTGGGCAGAGGCCTATGACGAAGTGGTCGGGTGGTCCCTGGGAGACGGCAAAGAACACCCGGAACCCGGCTGGGACGCCGTTGAAGCAGAAGAACTGTACCGTCTGCTGGAAGAAGAGGTGGTTCCTCAATTTTACCAACGCGATACAGCGGGAATCCCCTCAGCCTGGGTAACCCGCATGCGTGCCAGCATGATGCAGCTTGCCCCTCATTTCAGCACCAACCGCATGATGAAGGAGTACGTGGAAAAAATGTATCTTCCTACTGCTGCCGCCTATGAGCGGCGGGTCGCCCACAATGGTCAGCAAGCCAGGGAACTGCACAAATGGGAAGTGACGTTGAGAGAGCACTGGAATGGGGTGCACTGGGGAAACCTGGAAGTGCATAAAGAAAGCGATGCCTGGTCCTTTGACGTTCAGGTCTATCTTGGTGGCATTTCACCGGACTTTGTGCAGGTGCAATTGTACGCTGATCCTGCAGACTCCGGCGAGCCTGTTAAGCAGGGCATGGAGCGCGGTGCAGGCATCCCCGGCAGTGTCAACGGTTACCACTATCATGGCAGGGTGCCCAACCAACGGCCCGCTGCTGATTTTACTCCGCGTATCATTGCCTATCACCCCGAAGCACGTATCCCTGCAGAGATGAATCTCATCCTTTGGTGGGGCCGGGGATGACCCCCTATCACAGTAAAAAGAATGATTGGACCCGGCAGAGGAAAAGCGAGACAGGATTGGTACCCCTGGAATCGATGGGGACGTTGTGGTTGTAGAGACAAGGCAGTAGGCCTTGTCTCTACAACATACAGAACAACGGCAACACCTTTGAAAATCACAAGAGGACAGGCAGATATCCTACTCGGTATGAAGCCTCTCAATGAGATCCGGCACTTTTTTGATAGCCACAAAAGGAGCATAGCTTCTGTGAAAAGTGTCTCATATCCCGTTGGCCCGGAGTATTGCAATCCATCCAAATCTAATGATTCTGGCCATAAGGCCCTGGGTCATCTCATCTGGTTGGATTGAATAGCATCAAGGCTATCGAAGACTGGTTAATTTGTAACTTCTCAAAAAGTTGTGGAAATCGTCTATCAATCAGCTAGGCCAAAGCCCGATCTGTAAGCCTTGCTTTGATATAACTGATTGAAAAACCATGAGATATTTTTGATTTCCGACGCTTTTTACTGGCTGTGAAGGCCGTACATGCGGTGAATAAAATCAATAGGTTGACATAGGGCTCGGCGAGAAGGCTAGAAATAGGCTAGATTTTTTGGGGAGGAAAATGTTGGCTATCCTTTCGCTGTTATTGTCAAAAATTTCGGTTGAAATTTTTGAGGAGGAATTTTTAGTCCCAAGTCCCTTTTTTTATGCTGGATTCCAGATACGGCGACAATTTCCCTGGCACAGGGGGATTTCCTCCAAAAGGAGGTATATGTGAAAATCGTTTGTTCAGATTGTACAACACGAATCGGAGCCAGTATGCTCATCCTTCTTGCCCTCGGCGCGCTATTTATTGGGCCAAAATGTGTGCGCTCTTCTTTTCTCCACACGCCTTGGGATCAGGCTGCTGAGGATTATTTTGAGGGAGGAATGGTGAAAGCAGGTGTTGCTTTTGGAGCTTCCCGAGTTATCAATGCTGCGATTTCGTTTGCTCAGGATGCAGATGTCAGTTTGGAACCTGCAGGCGTCGGCGTGTCTTTTTCTCCGGGAGAAATACTGGACCCTCTTAATGATATGGTGGAGCGCTTTTCATCCGTGATGCTTTTTTCAATGACCGTTTTGGGGATACAGAAGATTTTGATTGCGTTACTTCCCATCGTGGACTGGTGGGTCGTTATGCCTTTTTTGTTGGTCGTTATTTTGGGAGCTATCTGGTTGCCATCCCAAAAGGGCGTCCTGGTCCGGCATCTGGCAATCAAATTGCTGGCATTTGCCGCTATCTTGCGTTTTTTTATGCCCTTGGAAGCGACATTTGTTTCATTTCTTGATGATCAATGTTTGCAGGGCGTTTATGAATCAAATATCGCAGAAGTTCGTGAGATTCAAAATGAAGTCAAAGATTTTGAAAGCAAAGATGTGAATGCCGAGGAATCTCAAAGCATTTGGGATAGGCTAAAAGAAAATTTGAATCTCACCGAAAAAATAGACAATATTTCCGACTCTGTACATTCTTTGGCCGCAATGTCAGAAAGTATATTTTCAAAGCTGATTGCACTCTCCGCGGTCTTCCTTCTCCAAACGATCATTTTGCCTCTTGGTGGGGCTATTTTTATTTATTTCGGAGGAAAAAGGATTCTCTCGTTTATAACCGTTTCAGAAACAATACTCAAAAAAAGTTAGTTATTGAGGATATTTTTGTGGATGCGGGAATCCTGTATCGGATTTAGGTTGAGTCGGAGAATCGTTTTACAGTCAGTTCACACCTGATCCTGATCAACGTGGTGATTTCTGTCAGCAGAGGGTGATGGATTCCTTTTTGCTGAAAAGATACAGCAGTTTTCAGGAAACTCAGAGACAAGATTTATGGTTTTTTTGACGTCATTCATATCGATATCAGGTCCAAGAATCTGCTCGTAGGTTTTTTTCGATCCAAGGACTTTCATGACCACGTTGTCGCCGAGTTTTTCTCTGAGAATCTTCTCAAGGATGGTACTGTTGCGTCCATCCGTATCCATAAAAGTTTTCATATGGAGTTCGTGTTTTATGTATCTAAGGACTCCCAGGAGGTTATCTCCATATTTGGGATCTCCCTCAGAGATGTGAATTCCATCCACTCGATGCTGGTGCAGAACCCCGGCAGTCAAAAATCCCTTCAGTTTTTTTCCGGCCTGCAAAAATCCGATGCATGCGCCAATACCCTGATATATGGTTTCCCCATCCGTGAGCATGGGGAATACGATACCGTGTGGTCCCCGGAATATATCCGGCCTGTTTTCCCGGTAGAATTTCTGGAAGGCCTTCTTGCCTCCAGCTTTGAGATTATGTTCATCATAGGCAATGCCGTTGTTATTCATGAAATCTTTGACGACCTTGCACCTGATGCAGCCTGTTTGTGAATATATTGTTATACCCATTAGATAACTCCTTGAAACTTTATGGACAACCGCATTTTATTATTTCGCAGTCTTTACGCTGATCTCTTATCGCTCATATGGGATTGGCAATAATTCATACACCAATCCCCCCCCCTATTTGGTTTCCTCAAGTTCCTTATCTTCAGCCACGCACAATGCGCCGTCACCTTGATAAGGCATGGTTCCCTCCACTTCCGTAACATTCTGAAAACCTGCGGGTGCGGCCCCGGTCATACGATAGGTGGTCACGTCGAGGGGTTTGATGGGCACTTCTTTGGGTTTGGGAAGTTGCGGTACCCATTCGTAGGGAACACGGTAGGCCCGATAGATCATGTTCATCTTTAGTCTGGTTCCCCAATAGGGGCTGATGTATTCCCAGACTATTTCGTGTTCGGGAGTCACCTCAATAATCCGTCCTCCCGAACCCTCCGTGATCAGCGTATTGCCGTTGGGCAGGCGTTGCTGACCACTTATGAAGGGGCTATAGAATCGATTGGCGTCAGGGGGATGGACAAGTCCCGCTTCCTCAGGGGTATACTGCCAGACGATCTGGAGTGTCGTTGGATCGATTTCCAAGACCCGCGAATAATCTCGGAGAACGTTTTTGTTCCCGGTGGGTGATCCCGGGTTGGGAATTCCGTACCCGGCCCACCCTCCATTGTCGAAGATGAGGATATTGCCTTCACCGGGCAGTCCGCGGGGGATCATGTGCACATGATGCTGGCCGATGATCCAACCGAGTTTTTTCAGTTTTTCATTAGTGTTATAATATGGACCGACCTTCCAAACGATTTTCCCAGTTTTTTTGTCAGTGATGCCCAGAATATTGGTTTCCCTGGAATCCCAGATGATATTGTCCGGATGGAATCGTTTGTCCCCTGCGTCGTACCATTTGTTTGGTCCTAAAGCGGACATGGAATTTATGTGCATCCAGTCGCCCATGCCTCCACCTGCCGCTCGCATGTTAGGATTGCGGAAAAGGATATTTTTGGCCGCTTCGTCAAAACCGAGTTCATCAAAATGTTCGTTAGCGCACCATTCCCAGACGATATTCCCGTCCCAGTCCACTTCGATGATAACGTCATCTAAAAGCATTTTGTTGGAAATTTTTG
>JAQVZR010000100.1 GCA_028708105.1 Desulfoplanes sp.
GGAAAAGGTGACGGTGAGGGGGACATTGGCGGCCATGGGGGCCATATACGGTCCCATCATCCCGGTGATGAAGAACAGAGGAATAAAGCAGATGATGATAGCCACTGTGGACATGAGCACCGGGGGCAGAACCTCCCGTACGGCAAAAAGGGTGGCCTCTTTGGCCTTCAGTTTACCCGCAAGGATATGGCGCTGAATATTGTCCACATTGGTGATGGGATCATCCACCACCAGACCCAGAGACAGGATCAGGGCGAACAGGGTGACCCTGTTGATGGTATAGCCCATGAGATAATTGACAAACAGGGCCAGAGCAAAACTGACGGGTACGGCCATGGCCACGACCAGAGCCTCGCGCCAGCCAAGGGTCAGAGCCAGCAGGGCGACTACGGTGAGGACGGCGAAAAAGAGGTTGCTGAGCAGTTCGTTGACTTTGATCTGGGCTGTGTGGCCGTTATTACGGGTAACCTCCACCCCGACCCCGGCAGGCAGAACGGTATGTTTGAGGGTCTCCATGCGGGCCAGGATATCTTCGGCCACTTTCACCGCATTGGTCCCTTTTTTTTTGGAAAGGGCCAGGGTTATTGATGAATGGGTTGCGGGCACGGCATGCATCCCAGCTTCGGTGGACAGGGTGGTGTGGGAAGGCGTGAAGCCGATTCTGGAATAGGAAGAAGATTCTTCAGGCCCGTCCATGACCCGGGCCACGTCTTTTAGATATACGGGACGGTTATTATATACCCCGACGACCAGGGAGCGGACATCCTCTGCCGATTCCAGAAAGGAATCGCTGGAAACGGTGACGGTTTGGCCCATGCCTGTCAGGGAACCTGCGGTGACCGATGCGTCCGCAGCCTTGAGGCGGGCAAAGATTTCCATGGGCGAGATGCCAAAGGCGCTCAGTTCCTGGGGCAGCAGTTCCACCCGTATTTCTCGTTTGCGGCCCCCGACAATGGCCGTTTTGGAGATGTCCGGAATTTCTGACAGGCGGTGCAGCACTTCTTCGCCGATGCGCCTAAGCTCAAAATCATCGTACCTGTCCGAGTACAGGGAAAGGCAGACAATGGGAACGTCATCGATCTGCACGGGTTTGATGGCCCATCCGGAAAGGCCGGGAGGGGCTTCATCCTCATGGGAAATGATCTGGTTATGCAGTTTGACCAGAGAATCTTCCCGGTTTTCGCCCACAAAAAATCTGACTGTGACCACGGCCATGTCCCTTTTGCAGGTGGAATAGACATCTTCCACCCCGTCCACCTGCCATAAAAGTTTTTCCAGGGGCGTGGCTACCAGTTGTTCCACTTCCCGGACACTGGCCCCGGGGAAAAAGACATAAATATCGGCCATGGGCACCACGATCTGCGGTTCTTCCTCCCGCGGAGTGGTCAGCACTGCGGCTATGCCCAGGCCCAGGGCAAAAACAATGAGCATGATGGACAGTCGGGCCTTGAGAAACTGGCGAACAATACTGGGGATAATCCCGGAGCTATGGGGCTCAGTCATCTGTGTCTCCTATGCTAAGGACATCATCGGCTTTGAGTCCGGAGAGGATTTCGATCCGTCCGTCATGGGTCGGACCAGAGGTAACAAAGATGCGTTCAAAGTGATCCCCGGTGCGGACCATGACGGTTTCCAGCTGTCCTACACGCTGGATCGCCTGGGCGGGAATGAGGATAACCTTGTGCTGTCCCACGGGAATGAGCAATCGGCCGAACATGCCCGGATAGATTCCCGGTATTTTAGGCAGAGCCGCTTTGACCAGGAAGGTCCTGGTACGCGGGTCTGCCGTGGGCACGATTTCTTCGATAACGCCTTCAATGGTACCATTGAATGATGCGATGCTCACAGGGAGCCGTTGCCCAAGGCTGACCTTGCCGATAAGCCCCTCGCGGACAACGGCCTCGATACGCAGTTGTTCTCCGGCATGAAGGGTCAGCAGAGGCTTGCCCTGCAGAGCCAGATCGCCGGGATCGGCCATGCGCTGGGCCACTTCACCGTCGACCGGTGCCTTGATGATGGTGTACCCCAGGTTGATTTTTGCTTCTTCAAGCATTTTTTGGGATCTGTTTTTTTCGGCTTTGGCCCCGGTCAGTCCGTCTTTGGCCTGCTGCAGGATGGCCTGGGCCTGGAGAAATTCGGCTTGGGATGCTTCCAGATCCTGGGAAGAAATGGTCCGGGAGGCAAACATCTCCTGCATCCGTTTATACCTGGAACTGGTCTGGTTGTATCTGGCCTGAGCACCGGTGATGGCCTGATTCGCCTGGGACTGCATGGCTCTGGCCGAGGCCAGACCTTGCCGTGCCTGCTCCATGCGAGAGACAAATTCCCGGTTGTCTAGCAGAATGAGGGGGTCACCCTGGTTAACCCGGTTACCGGGACGTACATGGACCTCGGTGATTCGCGCCGTTACTTGGGATGCGATTTCCGCCTTGGTCCGGGCCCTGACCGTGCCGATGCCCGTATACCATTGGGGCAGCATCGTGGTGCGAATCTGTACGGTTTTTGAAGGAATAAAGGAGATATTATGGGGCGCAACTCTGCCCGGATTGATTTTTCCCGAGGTGAACATGCCTGTCTGATAGAGTAGGAGCCCCACAAGGGCTGACAGGCCAAGGACGATAGACAGAACGCGCAAAAGAGATTTTTTCTGCATGGAAGGCTCCAGGGGATGGGAAGGTGTTGATGAGGGGAGAGTGTATATGGATTGGGGATTGTTCGCAAATCCATTCGTTATTTCGTCTATTGGTTCCGGGGATCGGTGGGATAGCGTTATTCCGTATATTGCGGGGCTTGGCGGGTAGCGTTATTCCCGTAGATACAACCGACGTTATGTATGACTACCGTTGCTAATTCGGGTCAGGCATACCTGGATGAGGCCATGGTGGAAGGAGGTTTGTGATTGTATATGGAGGTTGTTGTGGCGGATCAGGTGATCCAGTCCTCCCGAATGAAGATATGACCGGTAATGGGCATGGTGTTCTTTACCGGCCATCCGTTCAATGATGGCTGCAAGATGGTGCATGATCCGGCCGAACATTTTCAGGGGCATTGCGTAATCCATGAGCAGAATGTGGCCGTCCGGGGTAATGAGACGTTTGGCCTCGGTAAGTATCTGGTCGCGCAGGAGAGCTGGTTTTTCATGCAGGGCCATGGAGATGACCGCAAGATCGAAATGGTGGGCTGGCAGTCCTGTCCAGGCGGCATCGGCAAGGATGAAGGTCATTCCGGCACTATTTTTATGTCTGGCCTGGCGGAGCATGCTCGGGGAGAGATCAATGCCCGTGACCTGAAAACCTTGTTTTCCCATGTGTCTGGCCAGGGCTCCTGTGCCGCAGCACAGATCGACCACTGTCCTTGCCTCGATCTGTCGGGCCAGTGCGCCTGCCTGTCTGTATTCGGGCAAAAGCAGGGGGGCTATGAGCAGATCGTAGAACGGGGCGACGGATTGGTATTCGGTGGCCGGATCATGGAGTTGGTTCATAGACGCTTCGTTGCAGATATCTGTTGTCGATTTGTAGGGGCGTACCGGCTGGTCGCCCTCTGTTGGATTACCGTATCGGGCGACCAACCGGTCGCCCCTACGGAATTTTTGATGAAAATTATTTATATTTTGAATGCTTATTGATCACAGGTCTCTGCGCCCATCTGAGGTGTTTCCGTGAAAAAGGTTGTATGGATGGCATTGACCGTTGTCTCCAGATCTTCCTGGGGGACCAGAAAATACAGGGCGGCTTTGGACGGACCAAAGGAGATCATCTCGATGCACACATCCTGCTCGGCCACGGCTACAAAACATTTGGCGGCAATGCCTTTGCATCTCAAGAGTCCGTCGCCAACGATACAGATAAGGGCGATATTGTCCACCTTTTCGATGCGTTGATAGGGTCGCGGATCAAGGCTTTTAAGAGCCTCAAGTCCCGGTTCGAGATCTGCAGTGGCCAAAAGCAGGCTGATGCAGGTCTGGGATGTGACCACTGATTTGATATTGATCCCTGATTCGGCGATGCGGTTGGCCACCAGCCCAAGGATACCCTGCCTGGCGCCTACACCCGAGGCATGAACCTTGAGTATCCCGATATCTGTGGTGTAAGCGACACTTTTGACGGCCATGCGGCATCTAGGGCTTTCGGTAGTGATGATGCTGCCCTGTGCATCCGGATTTAAGGTGTTTTTGATGGTGATGGGGATTTTCTTTTTGCGTATGGGCTCGATGGTCCGTGGGTGCAGGATGGCTGCGCCGAAATAGGCCAGTTCGGCGGCCTCTTCGTAGGAAAGAATGGGGATCAGGCTTGCGCCTTTGACCATCCGGGGGTCCGCGCTCAAGAACCCGTCAACATCCTTCCATATTTCGAGGCTTTCGGCATCAAGGGCTGCCGCAACCACGGCCGCAGAGTAATCGCTTCCTCCCCGCCCAAAAGTTGTGATGTCTCCCCCTTCACTGACACCGAAAAATCCTGGCAGAAAAACCACTGTATCCGGGGTGATAATGGGAACCAGATATTTTTGAAAATTCAGGGCGGTCAGGGACAGGTTGGCAGAGGCATCCCCGAATTTTCCATCGGTGATCATGCCGATTTTGTGGGGCAGGCGGTAGGTTGCTTTGCACTGGCGGCATTCAAGGGCAAAAGCCAGCAGAGCGGCGGAAAAACGTTCTCCGAAACTGCTGATGATGTCCCGTATCCTGGGCGTGATTTCCCGGGTAAAATTGAGGCCGTAATAGAGCCTTTCCAGACGGCTCAGGGATTTGGTCAGATCCCGGCAGAATTCTTCCCGCTTGTTCTCGCTGGAAATGAGATGGCGGGCTACGAGCATATGCTTGTTTTTGATGTGGCTGATAATGCCAGGGACATTTTCTTCATCTGCCAGAGCCTGGTCCATGCCTTGAATAAGGGTATTGGTAATTCCGTTGAGGGCGGAAACCACAATAACCTGTCCTTTGCCGTGGACGGCGATGAGGTCCAGGATCTGAGCTATGGTCTCCTTGCCGTGGAGGCAGCCGCCTCCGATTTTGATGACTTTCATGGGGAAATTCGGTTTCAGGTTATAAGTTTTATGTTTTAGGCTTTTGGGGTAGACATTGGTAAAAAGGGACGGACACGGGCAGGTAGCGATGGGATACGATACTCTGTTCTGTTTTTTCCCCGGTCTCCTGCCTCCTGTTTCCATTTTTTTTCCCGTCTACTGCATACTGTTCCCTTCCCCGTTTTTTCCCCCTCTCACTGATTCCTTGAGCTGGGCGACTTTGGCCCGGAGGTAGTCGGCTACTATGCCCCCGGTGTCCTGGTCACCCGAGTGTTCGAGGCCATAGGATTTGAGATCATCTTCGATCTGTTTTTCCATGCGCTCTGATTCCAGGAACATGATATAGATAAGGATCAGGGTGGCGGCGTTCTCTTCGTTGCCGTCACAAAGCAGTTCGAGCTGATTTTTGGGCACGGTTTCGAGAAGCCGTTCCACAAACATGGTTATCCATTTAGCGTATAGGTCGGGAAGGATGGTGGGGACCAAGCTGCTCAGGCTGGTAGCGGTGGATGTATCCATGTTGGGCATGGTTATGGTCAGATATTCGGTCAGGGCTTCAGTGCGTCGGGCTGCATCCTGGTCCATGCGTTGAAGAATGACCATTGTTACATGTCCTCGGATGGCTGCGTCTGATAATGGCATTGTTAATCCTTATTTTTTCTTGAGCACTGTCCGGGGTTTGCTGCCTTCCTGGGCACCGATGACCCCATCTTGCTCCATCTGTTCAATAAATCGGGCTGCTTTGTTGAAACCTATACGTAGTCTGCGTTGGATCAGGGAAATGGAAGCCTTGCCCTGTTCCATGACAAAAGTAACTGCTTCGGCATATTTGGGATCATCCAAAATATCATTGCCATTGCCCGATTCTCCGGAAAAACCAGCCTCTTCCTGAGACTGCTTCCATTGATTGAAATCCAGATCGAATTCCTGTTTGCTTTTTTCGGCCCAGAACGAAACCACATTCTGGATTTCATCGTCATCCACGAAGGCTCCGTGGATACGGGTCAGACCGCCGCCGCTTTTTTTAAAAAGCATATCTCCTTTGCCCAGGAGATATTCGGCACCCACGCCGTCAAGGATTGTCCGTGAGTCGTGTTTGGAACTGACCTGAAAGGCGATGCGGGCAGGGAAGTTGGCCTTGATCAGCCCAGTGACCACGTCGACTGACGGACGCTGGGTCGCCAGAATAAGATGGATGCCTGCGGCACGAGCTAGCTGGGCCAGACGGATGATGCTCACTTCGACCTCTTTGCCCGCTGTGAGCATCAGATCGGCCAGCTCATCAACGATAATAATCAGATAGGGATAGGGGGCTAAATCCTGAAGTTCTTCCGGCCGGACCTTGCCCATGGCGGCCAGTTTCTGGTTGTAGGACGCGATATTGCGCACTCCCAGTTTGGCCAGAGCCTCGTAACGTTGTTCCATCTCGTAGACGGCCCAGTCCAGAGCGTTTTTGGCCAGAGTCATCTCAGTGACCACGGGATGGACCAGATGAGGAAGGCGACTGTAGACGGCCAGTTCGATCCGTTTGGGGTCGATCATCAGTAGTTTTACTTCTTCAGGTGATGATTTGTAGAGGATACTCAGGATGATCGTATTCAGGCAGACGGATTTTCCAGCGCCCGTAGCTCCGGCAACCAGCAAATGCGGCATGGCGGCCAGATCGGCCAGCCGGGGTTGTCCTTGGATGT
>JAQVZR010000101.1 GCA_028708105.1 Desulfoplanes sp.
GCGCTGGTGGTATGTTTTAAGGCCATGAGCCAGAAGACAAAGGTGATACCCATCTCAAAGATGCCTACATAGATGGCCCCAAAGAGTCCCTGGACAGATGTCAGCACAAAGCTGGACAGGCAGGGTGTGCATAGCAGGATGTACACCGTCCCGAAGCAGAAATTCAGGAAAAGACGCACGCAGGGATCAAATCTGTCACGGGTGTTGAAAATCCAGTACAGGGACCAGATGACTGTGCTTACAAGGGCCAGGGCCGTCCCCAGGGGATCGGAAAAATGGCTGAGATGTATTTCTCCGTGGGTGGCAATGACCACGATTCCCGCGTAACTGATGCCAATGGCCACAATTTGCTGCTTGCCAAGTTTTTGTCCCAAGAGGGGAATGGAAAGAAGGGCCATGGTGATGGCCCATGTATAATTGAGAGCCTGGGCTTCCTGCGCCGGCAAAAGATCATATGCCTTGAACAAAATGAGGTAGTAGAGCAGAGGGTTTAAGGCCCCCATACCCATGGAGATGAGCGTGTTTTTTACGGTCAGCCTGGTCAGCAGATGCAGCTTTTTTTGGGACGCGACAACACAAAAAAGAACGATGACCGAGGTCAGGGATGCGTACAGCAGAAGCTGTACTGGGTCCATATACTGCAGGGACAGCTTGAAGGCCGAGGCCACGGTGGACCAGATGGCCACGGCTGACAGAGCGTAGATATATGCCTTGGTCTGGTTGGAAAATTCCATAAATTTTTTGTGACCGATAGATAGAAGGGGCGATTGATTCATCGACCGGCACGAGGGTCCGCAGAGTGAAAAAGTACACGCTGTCATGCGGGATATGCGCCGGAAAAGAGAGCACGTATGCCATTTTTTTTCAATGGGCAATGTATAACCGATAAGGAATAACGCGTGGAAAGTGATACCCAGAGCAATGCTGATCGTGGCGAAGAAGACGTCGTCAAAACGGAACAACCCGAAGTTCAAAGCGTTTGTTTGCAGGATTTACCCCCGTACCTTCAAGATGCCTGCGGGCGGATGGGCTGGTCAGGTCTGACACCTGTGCAGTCAAGGACCATTCCCTATCTGACCAGGGGACAGGACGTTATGGTTCAGTCCCGAACAGGTACGGGCAAAACGGCTGCTTATCTGCTGCCTCTGTTCGAAAAAATTGATTTTTCCAAGCCCACCTGCCAGTCCCTGGTGCTTGTGCCTACCCGAGAGTTGGCCAGACAGGTCATTGCCGAAGCTGAGGCTGTAGGAACAGGAATCGGAGTGAAAACGGCTGCGCTCTATGGTGGAGCCTCATATACGGTTCAGTTGGACGCCCTGCACGCAGGGGCGCAGTTTGTGGTTGGAACGCCCGGTCGGGTGCTTGATCATCTGCTCAAAGGGACGTTGAAACTGGATGGACTCCGTTTTCTGGTCCTTGATGAAGCCGATCGGATGCTCTCCATGGGATTTTATCCGGATATGAAAGCTGTGCAGGGATATCTGCCCCGCAGAAAGATCACCACTGCATTGTTTTCTGCCACCTATCCACCCCATGTGAAACGACTGGCCGGGGAATTTTTGCAGTCTCCCCAGGTACTCAGCCTGAGCAGCGATCATATGCATGTCACCGAAGTGGAGCACGTCTATTATAAGGTTCCGGGCATGATGCGGGACCGGGCGCTGATCCGGATTTTGGAAATGGAAAATCCAACATCGGCCATTATTTTTTGCAACACCAAGGTCGATGTGCATTATGTAACTGTGGTGCTCAAACGTTTTGGGTACGATGCGGACGAACTTAGTTCTGATCTCTCCCAGGGAGCACGGGACAAGGTGCTCTCCCGGGTACGGGCTGGGGAACTGCGGTTTCTCGTGGCCACGGATGTGGCCGCCAGGGGTATCGATATCCCGGAACTCTCCCATGTTATTCAGTATGAGCCTCCGGAGGACCCTGAAGTTTATATCCACCGGTCCGGACGGACAGGACGTGCAGGAGCCAGCGGTCAGGCCATTATCCTGGTGGATGTGATTGAAGAGCTAAAGATGAAATCCATTGCCTCCCAGTTCAGTGTTCCTATCCAGGAACGATGTCTGCCCGAGGATTCCGATGTGCAGGAGATTATGTCCGAACGGGCCATCGCTCTCCTTGAGGCCAGGATGCGGACCAAAGATCTGTTGCAGAAGGAGCGTATGCAGCGTTTTGCTCCCCTGGCCAAAACTCTGGGAGAGGATGCAGATCTACGGTCGTTGATGGCCATGTTGCTGGATGAGTTTTATCAGGCCAGCGTGAGCAAGGCTCCCGAGACACCCAAAGGAGAACCTGCACAAAAGTCCGCGCCCGCGAAGCTCAGGCCAAAGCCCAATGGCAGCCAGCAGCGAAGACCTCGCAGACGAGGCAACCGATCCGGTTCCAATAGTGGAGAGAAGGCCTCGGTATCCGGTTCTGGAAACCCTGCAGGCGGTGCAAAAAAATCAACCCAAAAATAAAGGAGGGTACCATGACCCGAGCAAAAGCCCGGCATATTCTTGTGCCAACATTGGAAGAGTGTGAATCCTTGAAGCAGGAAATTGAAAACGGAGCCGATTTCGCCGAGATGGCCGCAGCCCATTCGAAGTGCCCTTCGGGCCAGCGTGGCGGTAACCTTGGTGAATTCGGCAAGGGCCAGATGGTCCCTGAATTTGAAGCGGTCGTGTTCAATGAAGAAGTGGGTAAGGTCCACGGACCAGTTAAGACCCAGTTTGGTTATCATCTCATTGAAGTGACCGAACGCAACGATTAATACACCCCGTTTGTGCACCACAACAAAGCCGGAGCATCTTCTCATGGAGATGCTCCGGCTTTGTTGTGGCCATGGCCGCAATACCCGGGAATACGACACGAATACCTATGTGACCTTGCACGGACGTTAGTATGGAACTTTGACGTTCAGGTTATGGTCTTACGGAAATATCTTCCGTGGATGGATGTCCCATGGTATACAATTGATTGCTGCTGTAGCGTTGCTGTATTTCTAGCTTGGCCAGGGCGAATTCCTGATCCGTATAGGGGAAGGACAGCTGGTCGTTGACGGCCTGTTTGAAACGATCCGTAATGTCACGGGTGAGGTGTACTGGCGCAATGCCTTTAATATTTCCCATGTCCGTCAAGTACATGGTTATCCGTGCGGGTGAGGGAGAGGCCATGAACCTATCCAAAAATTCGGGATATTGGGACCTGGCGTTAAAACTTCCTTCCACAGGACCGAATCCTTTGGTGGTAAACTCAAGCAGAATGAAGGGGATGATTGGCTGGGTGGTGGAAACATATAAAGAGATCTGATGCACACCGGCGGAGAAACAACGCAATTCCTCCAGAGTTATGCCCGGAAAATTCATGTTCAGGGTCAGTCCCGTGGAATCTGTCTGCAGCCAGCACCCTTCGAGACGGGGGATGGTAATGCGTAACGGATTGTTGATGTTAATAACCGGCATGGGAGACACCTTTTTTGTTGTACAGCGTAAGAAAATTTGTAGCGTGGCCGTATTGAGCTTGATATTTTTGTTTTTATATGTGCTCTTTCCCTTGTATCTTTGTATAAATTTTTTTATAATGCAATGAATTTAATGTAATTTTTATGTAAAGTAAAGAATATGTAATACAAAAGGGAGAAATGTTTATGGCGCATCAAGTTATCAGGTCGGGGTATGATTCCCTTGTTGACCGTATAAATCGTTTTCCACAGGGCGCACCTCCTTCTCCGCTGTTATACAAAATTTTGCATATTTTGTTCAGTGAACAGGACGCTGCATTGGTAGCCAAACTGCCCATCAAGCCTTTTCACACTGATCAGGCAGCCAAAATTTGGGACATGCCCCCGGCCCAGGCTCAAAATATTTTGGATCAGCTTTCGGGGCGGGCCCTTCTGGTGGATATCGAGGAACCGGACGGGCGGTCCGTATACGTCCTTCCTCCGCCCATGGCCGGATTTTTTGAATTTTCCATGATGCGTACGAGGGGGGATATTGACCAGCATCTTCTGGCCCAGCTTTTTTATGAATATTGCAACGAAGAAGAGGATTTTATCAAAAATCTCTTTGTGCAAGGCGAAACACAGCTGGGTCGGGTTTTTGTGCATGAACCGGTATTGTCCAAAGAAAATGACGCCCATGTTCTTGATTATGAACGGGCTTCAGAGGTCATCCGTTCTTCACCCAAAATGGGGATTTCCACCTGTTATTGTCGGTCCAAAATGCAGCACATGGGCAGGGCCTGCGATGCCCCCCTGGATATTTGTATGACTTTCAATGCCTCGGCCGGATCACTTATTAAACATGGGTTTGCTCGTTCAGTGGACGTCAAAGAAGGCCTTGATCTTCTAGATCAGGCCTATGAGCATAACCTGGTCCAGTTCGGGGAAAATTGCAGGCAGGGAGTTAATTTTATCTGCAATTGTTGTGGGTGCTGTTGTGAGGCCATGCTGGCTGCCAAGCGATTCGGTTTGCTGCATCCCCTGCACACCACCAATTTTATGCCTGAGATCGATTACGAGAAGTGCATTACCTGCGGAATTTGTGTGGAGCGTTGCCCGGTGGAAGCCATGGGACTTGTTTCAGCCAATGATTCCAAACATCCCAAGAAGAAAAAACCGTTGATCAATACAGAGCTTTGCCTGGGTTGTGGTATCTGCGCCCGGAACTGCCCGGAAAAGGCTATCCGTATGGAAAGTCGCAAAGAGCGGATCATTACGCCTCTTAATTCCACTCACCGCTGTGTGGTTATGGCCATTGAACGCGGCAAATTTCAAAACCTGCTTTTTGATAATCAGGTGTTGTGGAGCCACCGCGCCCTGGCCGCTGTGCTGGGGGTGGTGCTGAAGCTTCCCGGGATCAAGCAGATCATGGCCTTGAAACAGGTCAAATCAAGGTATCTGGAATTTATGATCCAAAAATTTTATCATGGTTGAGCTTGATGTCCTTGTATCCATCTCATGGGCGGCTCGTATGCGCATATTCTGTTCTTGACAGTTGGCGTATCATTCCTAAAGTTGCACCTGGTCAATGCTCCAGAGAATGGTAGTATTCTTTGGAGTATCAATTCTTTATACTGTTTCGTCCTGTCATTTTGGGGGTTCTGTGGAAAGGATTGATTTTATATAACAGGATGTTCCGGAATTTCCCTCTTACGAGTTGGGCCTCTCCTCCGGGACATCACAGATTTTTAGAAGGAGACCCTCGCATGGAAAAAGTAGCAAAAGGCTTGTTTGTACAGGTAGCATACAAAGGAACGCTGGACGATGGACAGGTTTTTGATAGCAGCGAAGGACGTGCCCCTCTCGAGGTCGCCATGGGCGCTGGCATGATGATTCCCGGTTTTGAAGCCGCACTTATGGACATGGTTGTGGGCGAAAAAAAGACATTTACCCTCGCTCCTGAAGATGCCTACGGTGAGCATATGGCCGAACGTTTGATGGATTTCCCCGTGGATCAGATTCCTGCCGATATGAATCCCGAGGTCGGCCAGACCATTGGTCTGACCACAAATGAAGGCCAGCAGATGCCTGCTCTCATTACCCACATTGACGAGAAAAAAGTGAGTCTGGACCTGAATCATCCTCTGGCCGGCAAGGCGCTGACTTTTGATATTGAAGTCCTGTCCATCGCTAAGGAAACTGCCCACAAGCCTGCACCTGCTGCTGGCGGCTGCGAATCCAGCGGCTGTAGCAGCTGCTGCGGTAACTGCGGTTGTAACCATTAAACGGGAACATTTGCTGTAGAATAATTTCGGTTACATCAAGCAACAAAAAAGCCCCTTGTCGTGAAGACAGGGGGCTTTTTTGTTGCTTGATGGAGTTTGAAACATTCACGTAAGCTTATTTATACACTGCACGTTGTGCGTTCTGTGTACTGCGTCCTTTTTTCTATTTCTCCGATTGCCTGGTGCAGGGCCGGGAATGTTTGACGATGTCCTCCCCGGATATCGAATCCTTCGCAGTCCAGAGTTTTGGGCCATTCCACGATGCGTGTGCGCGGGCGGTACATGTTAAAAAAATCGAAGTTGACGGTGGTGAACCGGTCCACGTTACACCCGAGATTCCGGGCGATGGTCAGGGCTTTAAGGAAAACCTCGGGCATGGCCACCGCACTGCCGTAGTTGAGGACCACCCCTTGTTTTATCCGGGATATGGTTTCGGTAAAGATCTTGAAATCCGTAAACGTGGCTGCACCGGTGGCTGCTCCGTCACATAATGGATGCTGGTGGATGATGTCACACCCCAGAGAGACGTGGATGGTGAAGGGAATACCGAGTTTGAAGCAGTTCCAGGCCAGGCTGTACTCTTTGTGGGGCAGGTCTCGTCGGTCAATCATCCGTCCGATGGCATAGCCAAATCCTCGTCCTTCCGATGCGCCCTGATTAATGGCTTCGTTCATCATCCGTCCGGTTTCTTCGGCCATGCCAAAGGTGCCGTTTTTGAGACCGTCTGGCACGTGCTCCGAGGTTCCTCCGATGAGCGCGATTTCAAAATCATGGATGGAGACCGCACCATTACCCGCGATATGCTGGATGTAGCCGCGCTGCATCAGGTCGATGATCAGGGATGAACAGCCTTCCTTGATTACGGCTGCACCCATCTGGAGAACGATGGAACGGTCGTTTTTTTTG
>JAQVZR010000102.1 GCA_028708105.1 Desulfoplanes sp.
ATCCTTAAACTTACTGCCCGGGCGTTCCTTGCGGTCATCCAGCAGGACTTCCACTCCCATGGATATAAGCTTGTCGTGCAGCTCCACCGCCTTTGCCTTGAGCTCATCGTCCTTGGCCCCGGTGAGGGCAAGAAGGCTGACTTCGAAAGGGGCGATGGACGGTGGGAACATCATGCCGTTTTCGTCATAATTCTGTTCAATGGCTGCCGCCACGACCCGGCTCACACCGATACCGTAACAGCCCATAATCATAGGTTTATCCTTGCCGTTTTCATCCAGGAAAGTAGCTTTCAAGGCATCGCTGTACTTGGTGCCCAGCTTAAAGACATGGCCAACCTCAATGCCCTTGGGCATGGTGATGGGGGCTCCGCAATGAGGACAGACATCATCAGCCGTGATCTGGCGAAGATCCGCATATCCGGCCAGGGTGACGTCCCTTGCAATATCCACGTGCAGAATATGGGTGTCACCTTTATTGGCGCCGGCAACCCAGTCCGTCGTGGCCTGAACTTCCAGATCAGCATAGATCTTTTTCACGCCAAGGCCCACTGGACCGGCAAAACCCACAGGGGCTCCGGTCCATTCCTTGACCTGTTCGGGTGTGGCCATTTCGCACACCTCGCCTCCGAGGAGAGCCTTGAGCTTACAATCATTGACTTCCCGGTCACCGCGCACGAGCACGGCAACAGGCTCACCGTCAACGTCATAGAGCAGGGTCTTGAGGATCTGCTTCGGGGCCACATTCAGGAAGGCAGCCACTTCTTCCACTGTATGCTGCCCTGGGGTGCTCACTTCGGTGATCGCTTCCGTGCACGCGGAACACGGTTTTCCGGCGGCACATTTCACTTCAGCCTTTTCCAGATTGGCGGCGTAATCGCACTGGGTACACACGACAAGAGTGTCCTCGCCCGTATCAGCAAGCACCATAAATTCGTGGGAATACTTTCCGCCGATGGAACCTGTGTCAGCTTCAACAGCCCTGAAATTAAGCCCTAAACGGGAAAAAATGCGCACATAGGCATCAAACATCTTCTTATAGCTGAGATTTGCCCCTTCATCGTCAATATCAAAAGAATAGCCGTCCTTCATCACGAATTCCCGGCCGCGCATGAGCCCGAACCGGGGGCGGATCTCGTCACGGAACTTGGTCTGGATCTGATACAGATTCAAAGGCAGCTGCTTGTAAGAGCGCACTTCTCCACGGATAAGATCGGTGACCACTTCTTCGTGGGTGGGTCCAAGACAATAATCCCGGCCATGACGGTCCTTGAGGCGCAAAAGTTCCTTGCCGTAATAATCCCAGCGGCCGGACTCTTCCCAAAGATCAGAGGGCTGCACCATGGGCATAAGAATCTCCAGCGCCCCGGCCCGGTCCATCTCTTCACGAACAATCTGCGCCACCTTATTCACGGCCCGCAGCCCAAGGGGCAGGTAGGTGTAGATGCCCGAAGTGAGTTTGCGGATCATACCCGCACGGAGCAATAATTTATGACTGATAACCTCAGCCTCAGCCGGGGTTTCTTTTAATGTGGGGACATAATATTTACTGAAATACATGCGTGTTCTCCTTGTATGATACATAAAAATTTTGGTGCATTCGTTTGGACAGAGGATACGCCAAACATCCGATTCTCAACATCAGGAGACGGCCCAACCAATGACAGCTCATTCGTCCCCATAGGATAGCGCTTCTTTCCAAAATAAATAGAGTGTTTTTATGCGGTTAACGTGTCGCAACTAGTTAGCATCAAGACAGCCTGTACAAATGCAATCAGGATGTCCTGGGAACGCCGACCGTCGGGTCGGCCTTTCGAGCACTGAAAAAGAATCCATGCTCCCATTATCTTTCGAGAACTTTTTTCCCTGGTTGGTTGCCATCTCAGAAGCGCGTTGCCGAGCAGACGCTCGGCGTTCCCAGGATCAAAACGCATATGCGCTGAATCATTTGGCACATAGTTACACGTTGTCATTGCCTAATCATATGTTTTTACCAATGCGTTATGACTCGCTTATACAACAACATTCAATCCATAACACGACAGCAGTGACATTCTACAACGCATCTTCCTTCTGAAGCCGAACAACCCGATCCAACAACGCACCGGCATCCTTATAAAAGACTTCGATAGCCGGCAAAAAATCAGGGGTAATTCCCGCGTCATCTTCACATAGAAGACAATGACATGTTTCCTTGTACCTCACCCAGCGTTCAGCTTCATCTTCAAGGATCAGCTCCTGCCCCACAGCTTTCTGCACCAGCTGGGGCCAGGGAAATCGGGCACTGCGGCCCGGAGTCTCGGTCACAAGTTTCTGGAGTAATGCCTCAGAACTTTTCAGACATATTTCAAAACTGCCAAAAACCGCATTGCGGCAAACATCGTATTGCCTGGAACCTTCTTCAGCCCCCCGGAGCATGTCCAGAGATGCCTTGAGGGTTTGGATCGTACACGCCAGAGAATCAAATCGGATTGTCATAATCTGTACCGTTTTTTATATCTTATATCCGACAATTCGTCCTCATCGATATCAGACGATTCATCGTTGCGAACATTGGGTGACCTGCCTGTCGCCCCTACTTCCGTTCTTCCAAAAACGTTTCCAGTTCCTGTAAAAACTCAGGGATAAGATTCTTCGCCCCCTTGACCTTGCGGACCACCCTGCCTTTGCGGAAAATAATCCCGCAATCGCGGCCGCCGGCCACGCCGATATCGGCTTCCTTGGCTTCGCCTGGTCCGTTGACCACGCACCCCATGACCGCCACGGTGAAGACATCGGTCACATGCATGAGACGTTTCTCCACGGCGGTTGCCAGGCCGATGAGGTCCACCTCGGTCCGCCCGCAGGTGGGACAGGAGACGATCTCCGGACCGCGCTGCCGAAGCCCCAGGGAGCGCAGGATTTCCCAGGCCACAAGCATCTCGTCCACGGGATCACCCGTGAGGGAGACACGCAGGGTGTCGCCGATACCCTGGGCCAGAAGGATACCCAGGCCCACGCCAGATTTCACGGCCCCGCGTAGGGGCGTGCCAGCCTCGGTAACGCCGATATGCAGGGGATAGTCCACCTGCTCACTCATAAGTCTGTAAGCATCAATGGTGGAGAGAACCGACGAGGACTTGAGAGAAATTTTTATCTGATCAAAATTACGATCTTCCAAAAGACGCACATGGCGCAGGGCTGATGCCACCATGGCTTCGGGTGTGGGACCGCCAAATTTTTTGAGCAGTTCCTTTTCCACGGATCCGCTGTTAACCCCGATACGTATGGGAACCCCCTGAGCCTTGGCCGCATCCACCACCAGATCCACCTGCTCTTTGCCCCCGATATTGCCGGGATTGATACGCAATCCATCCACTCCGGCTTCCATGGACGCAAGGGCTAGACGATGATCAAAATGAATGTCGGCAATAAGGGGCACATCCACTTGTTTTTTGATCAGCCCGATACACCGGGCCGCGTCTTCATCAAGTACGGCCACTCGAACAATCTCGCATCCGGCCTCGGTCAGTGCCCTGATCTGGGCCACTGTGGCATCCACATCCCGGGTATCCGTATTGGTCATACTTTGCACCCGGACAGGATTGTCCCCCCCGATACCCACCGAACCCACGGACAAAACATGGGTCTTTTTCCGTATAATATTCATTATAATCCCTTATATGGTCCAGAAAAAAATATCCAAAAAACAATTCGAGAAACGCGGTTTTAGCTATAACCACATGCTTTTACTCGAAAAATAATCATTTCTGGGCTCATTTCAGCTGCAAAAGCACGAATTACTTGATTTTCCCACGCCTGTACAGAACAACCGCCATACCATTGTCGGCACAAAATCCAGAACACTGGTAAAAACACGGTGATGGACCAAACAAAAATTTATAGCTTACGAGCTCATGAACTGATGAGCTCATAACCTATAAATATTATTGCGACTGTCAGGAAAAATGAAAACTCAAGTTTTTTTCTGGGCTTGGGTTAGCATAGTAAATTCCGTTGTAAACCAAACCCAATTTGAAATGTTGTGTTTCATTCACTGGAAGCATGCGTTCACCGTGTGCTCAAAAAAACAACTACTGATCATGGCAGATGACTCCACGAAATCTAGGAAACGGACAAAGCATGACGAACGGCACAGGTTGAGAACACACCCCCCCTACCCCCCCTCAAGGGGGACCTTCTTGCCGGCAATGCCGGGCTCGGGCTCAGCAGAAAGATCTCGGTGGCGTGCGTAACTTCAGTTAGTAAGACATAAACCGACTTTCAACTCCTCACCAAAGCAAAGGCCCGGAAGAAAAATTCATCCGGGCCTTTGCTTTTCCTTTATGCTTTTCCTTTATGCTTGCATCCCAAAACTATCATATTTCACTTGCTTATGGAATAAAATTTATTTATTGATTGATTAACCTGACCTCAGAAATAAGAATTAAGTTTTCTTTTTTTATGTCAAACATGGTAAATATTTGCAGCTTATCCTCTCATGCGCTGATAAATTTTTACACAGCAACATCAGCGACTAACCTAAACTCCATTAAAAATTTCGGTTTCAAAATCGTTTTTGTTGAATAATATATTAATATTGTCAGACATTGAGCGTATTCTGATGCGCTCTAAAATATATAACATGCTATTTCAAATCGATAAATTCTGTTGCCGTTTCCAAAATAAACAGCAAACGAGGTGTACATGGCTTCTCTGAACAAAAAAGCAAGCGTCAAGGTCTGGCATAAAGGTCTTATCGCCCAACTCGAACCTCGTCTCATGTACGACGGAGCTGCCGGAGTCGTCGCCGTAGAGGTCATGGACACTGCGCATGACAGCGATACAGCCGATACCTCCCACGACGTGACTGACAGCCATGTTCTCGTGGCAACGGAACAGGGAACGGCAGAAACACCTGACGCCGGACCCGAAATTGCTGCCGTTCTAGATGCTCTGGAATCATCCCCTGAAATCCGTTGCGAAATCGCTTTTGTGGATGCATCGGTTCAGGATGCCGACACCTTGATTGCAGGCCTCGATTCTTCCATGGAAGTCTACCAACTGGACGCCACCGAGAGCGGTCTCAGCCAGATGGCTGACATTCTTGCTGGCAGACAGGGCGTGGACGCCATCCATATTTTCAGCCATGGCTCCAGCGGTGAGATCACCCTGGGAACTGAAAACATCAATGGGGACAATGCAGAAACCATGGCCGATGATTTTGCAACCATCGGCCAGGCCATGGATGCAGATGGGGACATCCTGATTTACGGCTGCAATGTCGGCCAGGATTCCGCGTTTGTGGAGCAGATTGCCGAGTTGACGGGCGCGGACGTGGCGGCTTCAGATGATGCCACGGGTGCAAGTGATTTGGGCGGGGATTGGGTGCTGGAAAAAAGTGATGGAATTATTGAAACAACCAGCCTGTCGCCGTCCGGATACAATGACCTTTTGGGTACGACTTTGTTGAACAATTTGGGTGGGTCATATGGCTTTGGCGAGAATGCCCATTCTAGAAACGATGACATTCCAACATCCTCAATCGACATAACATCTGTTTTTGGGACAGATGGCGTCAAATTTGGAGACGCATACTACACGAATATATATATAAATAATAATGGCGTCGTCAATTTTGGAAGCGCAACAAGCAGCTTTACACCAAATGGACTCAGTAGTGGGGTCGATGGAACACCAAGCATAGCTGTTTACTGGACAGACCTTGATACGAGATCAGGAACCGTATCTACCAGCTCTGGTGGTACCTCTCAAGGAACCAATTTAGTGTATTGGGATATAGACACATCAAATCAAAAGGTCGTCATTACATGGGATGATGTCGCTGAATATAGCTGTGGCAGCAGCTCCAAGATTGCAGCCCAAGTCGTACTCGAAAACGCTGGCAATGGAGATATGGATTTTTCCTTGCGCTACGAGTATGCTGAAACGTTGGATACCCACAGCGTTCAGGCTGGATGGAATATAGGGGTATCTGGTGGAACGTCTGGCGTGGATTATTACGAAATTCCACTCAATGGGTCCGGTTCTAGTGCATTGAATGACCTTGATACCCGAGCAGGAAACACGGGTGTCACAGGATTATGGGAGTTTTCACTACGTGATGGTGGAGTGTCTGACGCATCGGCTGCTGAATTCAGCAGCATTATCGAAGATCCTGCCGTAAACAATGGACAACAAATCGATTCAGTTTTTGGTAAGGATATTGCGGTTTCTCAAGTTGATGACACCCATGGAGACTGGCAGTATTCTCTTGATAATAAAAATACATGGACGTCCTTTTCTGCATCTAACGGAAGTGTCATTAACATATCCGATTCTGCAAGACTGCTGGATACAACAGATTTCATACGTTTTATTCCAGATAGCGATTGGAATGGCGAGACATCCGTCGAGTTTTACACGTGGAATGGCGAGGCACTTTGTGCGTAGAAGATTTTTTCAGGAGTTGTTGCAGAAGCTGGGGGCGCAAAAAATTGCGTTGGGTCATCAAGCTGATGATCAGGCGGAGACTCTTTTGATGCATTTT